>JAEHDI010000804.1 GCA_016880505.1 Bryobacterales bacterium
ACCCGTCTGGATGAAATGTGAACGCGCGGAGAGGGCGTGCCGCAGTATTCAATGGCATTTCTAATCAGATGGTGCAGGACCTTGGTCAGTATCTCGAAGTCTCCGCACACCCGCGGCAAAGGGTCATGGGTAACGATTGCGCTCCGTTCTGTGTCCGCCGAGAGGAGCGCTTGGCTTAGGACCGCTTCCATGTCCGTCCGGGAGGACTGCCGGTCGCCAGTATCCGTGGCCCAGTAGTCCACCACGTCGGCGAGCAGTGACTGCATTCTGGCCGCACCGTCCTGGATGCGCCCCAGGAATACGTCGGCATCGGAATCGAGGCGGCCGGCATAGGTCTCGGCCATCAGTTGACTGAACGAGGCTATGTCGCGGAGAGACTCGCGGAGGTTGTGAGCCGCCATGGAGACAAACTCCTCAAAGTCCGCGCTCGCTCTTTCCAACTGCCTCCTCACCTCGAGGCATCGCCGCGTTTCCGCGTCGAGCGCCTTGCGCAGGCGTTCGACCTCGCCTTCGACGGGATTCTCGCCAGAGTTGCCCATTTTCAGTCCGCGCGCCGGGGTTCGGGCTCCTTATGGCGGCCGGGAACTGTGAACTTGAACGTAGCGCCCCGCCCTGTTTCCGACTCCACCCAGATCCGCCCACCCTGGCGCTCGACAACCTTCTTACAGAGCGCAAGACCGATCCCAGTACCGGGAATTTCGCTTCCATGCAAGCGTTTGAACATGCCGAACGCCCGGCCGGCGTCTTTGGGATCGATGCCCACTCCGTTGTCCCGCACCGAGAATAGCCATCCTTCCGCATCTCTCTGGGCCGAGACGTGGATTCTCGGCGTTTCCCCGCTGTACTTGATGGAATTGGAGATGAGGTTCTGGAAGACTTGCATCAGCATAATCTCTTCGGCTACCACAGTTGGCAACGAATCGGAGGTTACGATGGCGCCGCTCTGCGCGATGGGCGCCTGGAGGTTCACCAGCGTTTTGGCGAGAACTGCGTTGCAGTCGATCGAGGCGAAGCTGTTCTGTTCCCGCTCGGTAACTTCCCAATACGCAAGCAGGCCCTTCAGCAGGGCCTCTATCCTCAAGGCGCCCTCGACGGAATAGGAGATGAATGTGTCCGCCTCTTCGCCCAGCTTTCCTTCATACTCCCGCGCCAGGAGCTCAGTAAAGTTCACTACCATCCTTAGAGGTTCCTGCAAGTCGTGCGTGAGCGCATAGGCAAAATGCTGCAGTTCAGCATTGGTCGCCTTGAGTGCTTCCTCAGTTCGCTTGCGGTCCGTTACATCCTCAATCGCCAGCAGGATCGTCCGCGCTTGTGCATTCGGATCGAAGATCTCGCTGGCGTTGAGTAGCATCACTTTCCGTCCGACATGTTCAAATTCGTGCGTCACCTCAAAGTCCCGGAACGTTGAGTGTGCGGGGAGAACGTTCTCCAGCAATTCTCGCAGTCTCGGGATGTTCCATTGTCCGTTTCCCAGGTCCCATATGAGACGCTGCTCGGTCTCCTCCCGGGTGGTCTGGAAAGTCCCGTAGAAGATCTTGTTCGCTTTCATGACCTGCAAATTCTGGTTCAGGATCACGAGAGGCTCCCGCACCGTCTCTACGATGGCTTCGGCGAAGTCAAGACCGCGCTTTGCCGCATCAATATCGATCAACATCACCACGGCGCCGTCGATCTTCCCGTCTGGCCCCAGGGACGGCAGGATGCGGAGCGAAAACCAGCGGCCGTGCGAGTCGCGGACATCACGCGGTTTCCGATTGCCGCCCTCCATTGCATCCAACAGTAACCGCCTCAGGTCGGGCAGTTCCATTTGAGGCTGAAGATCAGTTATCGATCGCCCGACATCGGAGGCGATCAGATTCAACATAGGTTCCATGGCGCGGGTAAAGCGGCGAATCCGCAGGTCTTTCCCAACCATGACCAGGGGTATGCTGATGCTTTCGAGAAGATTCGTCAGATCCCGGTTGACCTGGCTGAATTCCACGTTGCTGATCTTCAATTCTTCGTTGAGTGTGTTCA
This sequence comes from Bryobacterales bacterium, assembly GCA_016880505.1. Classification (GTDB taxonomy): domain Bacteria; phylum Acidobacteriota; class Terriglobia; order Bryobacterales; family Bryobacteraceae; genus JAEHDI01. The sequence continues at coordinate 2,017 of JAEHDI010000804.1, forward strand.
GTTCTTCATTGGCTGATTCCAGCTCCTCTTGCGCGGTTTCCAGTTCTTCGTTGCCCGCCTGCGCCTCTTCGTTCGCTGACCGAAGCTCTTCAAGGGTAATTGCCGTGTCTTCGAGGATCGAATGCAGGTACTCTTTGGTTGCTGCAAGCTCGCGCCGCAACCGGGCGGTCACATCTTTGTCGTGTGTCGAGGGCTTGTGCTTTGTCGCTGGGCCACCGTTCGGCTCGGCGTCTTTGAACAGGACCAGGAAATATTGTTTTTTGACAGAGGACGATCCCCTGAGCGGGATGACCGTGATTGTGACCTCGGTCAACTGGCCACTGCCTTCGATTCGCATTCCGTCTTCTTTGGCTACGGCATTCCTCTGTCTGGCGGTCTGGAACGCCTTACCCAGGCCCGCTACTAAGCCTTCGCGCGCCATTTTCAAGAGGCTATGGGTTGGCTCGCCCGGCGAAAGCTCGAGGTACGGAGCGGTGTGGCCCCGGACCTGAACAATGTTCATATCCTCATCAACGATGGCGCCGGGGGGGCATGTTCGGCCAGCATTAACCCTTCGGCTTCTCTCTGCACGTCCGGCCCGGCTCGGCCCTCAGCAATTGTCTCCCGGAAATCCACCACCTTCTTGGTCCGGCGGTCTTCACTTATGGGCGCCACTATGGGTGCCGCCGGCTTACCCGCAGCCGGCAGCACGTGATAGATCGTGTGGGTCTTTTCCACGTGATGAAAGGACTCGGAAAGCGTGCCGACGTTTTCCGATGGACCGAGTACAAGGAAGCCCGTTGGCTTGAGCGCGTAATGCAGGATTGACAACACCTTGCGCTGTAATACGGCTCCAAGGTAGATCAGCACGTTACAGCAACTGATGAGGTCCAGCTTGGAGAAAGGCGTGTCCTGCGTTACGTCGTGCCTGGCAAAAACGCATACGTCACGGATGATCTTCGTGATCTGGTGCCCGCGTTCCGTTCTGGTGAAGAACCGCGCCAATCGCTGCGGCGACACATGGGCCAACGCGGCGCCCGTGTATGTGCCGGCGCGGGCCTTTTCGATCGCCGCTTCGCTGAGATCCGTGGCGAAAATCTCGAATGGAAGGCTCACTCCCGCCTGCTCCAGGAATTCCATCAAGCAGATGGCGATCGAATAAGCTTCCTCGCCCGTGGAGCACCCAGGCACCCAAATCCGGATTGGATCCTCGGGCCCTCTATTCTCAACCAGCGCGGGGAACACCTTCTTCTTCAGTTCCTCGAATACCGCTGGTTCCCGAAAGAAGGCAGTGACGGTGATCAAAAAGCTCTCGTACAACGCGTTTGCTTCGTCGCGGTTCCGCTCGAGATCCCGGCTGTAGTCGTCCAGCTTTTCGAATCTGCGGAGGGCCATGCGCCGCTTGATGCGCCGCTGGAGGGTGCTGTGCTTGTAGTACGTGAAATCCACTCCGGTAGCGCTGCGCAACAGCCGGAATATCTTCTTCAGTTCTGCTTCCCCCGGCTGCTCGGTCGCCTTCCGAGGCTCGATCGGGACATCGGAATCGCGTGCGATGGCCGCCAGTTGCCGCGCGATTCCGGCCGGTGGCAGCACAAAATCAGCGACACCCGCAGCGATGGCGCTTCGCGGCATGCCGTCGAACTTCGCCGATCCGATCTCCTGAACAAACGTAGTGCCACCTGCGGCCTTTATCGCCCGTAGGCCCAGAGTTCCATCCGACGCGGTCCCCGAGAGAACGACGCCGATGGCTTTGGCGCCCCTATCGCGGGCCAGGTACTCAAGAAAGACATCGATTGGCACGTTCCGGCCGGCGTCCACTCGGGCCGTGGTATGGAGGACTCCACCGGAGATGGCCAAATTGCGACCCGGCGGAATCACGTGGACGTGATTGGCCTCGGCGAGGGTATCGCCTCTCACCTCGGCGACGGGCATCTTGCTCGCCCTGGAAAGCAACTCAGTGAGATGGCTCTCGTGCTTCGGATCGAGGTGCTGGATCACCACGAATGCCATGCCAGTATCGTCCGGCAGATGGTTGAACAACTCCTTGAATGCCTCCAATCCACCGGCGGAGGCTCCTATGCAGACAATTGGGAATGAGCTGCCTTCGGTGCGGTCCCCGGCGGCGGGCTCCTTGACACCTACTGGTGAGACAGGTTCCAGGGGAGACCCTTTGGAGTCTGCTCCCGTTTGGGTAGCGCCACCCTTTCGAAGAGGCGAATCTGGCGCCCGCGGCGAACGCGCGCGCTTGCCTGGCCCGCGTCTGCCGGCCTTCCTTACCATACGCGCCACCATGCCTTTCTCACTTTCGAACAGGCGCTATTCCAGCAGGTCCTTTAGGATCTTCCCGATCTCCATGAATTGATCCAGCCCTGAAGGCTTGGTTATGAATCGGACAACTCCCAACTCTGTGAGCAGATCCCGGTCCCGCCGGGACTG
>JAEHDI010000805.1 GCA_016880505.1 Bryobacterales bacterium
GACCGGCCGGTGCGGCGAAATAAGCAACACCCACTTTTTGCCGACCTTGAAAAAGTTCGGACACTCGATGTTCCACGCGCTTTTGTCGGGATGGCGAAAAAGCACGCCGCGATACTTCCACTTTGTCAGTGCCGTATTCTCAGCCTCGTAAAGCTGTACCGCTGCCTGCCCTCCTCGCGGATCGAGGTTGCCGCCCGCCACCAGAAACGTCAGCCCCGCTTCGCGAAACAGAAACGGGTCACGCCATTCGTGGACCTTCGTCGCACCGTGATGCTTCAGGCTAAGGATCGGGTTGCCGGGATGCTTCTCCCACACGAGAAGATCGTCGTCTTTCGGTATCGCGAGCCACTGTTCCGGGTCACGTCTTCCGATGCTCGTGTAAAACAGCAGCGGCCGCCCGCCCGGCCCTTCGATCGCCGCGCCGGAGAACACGTGCTCTTCACCCTTTTCGAGCGATGGCCACAGCGCGATCGGAAGATGCTCCCAATTGACGAGGTCGCGGCTGCGCGCGTGGCCCCAGTGCATGTGACCCCACACGGCGTCGTACGGATTGTGCTGGTAGAACAGATGATGCCAGCCGCGGTAGTAGATCGTGCCGTTGGGGTCGTTGTTCCACTGCGCGGGAGGACGAAAGTGATAGACGGGCCGCTCGGCATCGGATTCCGCGAGTGGCATTGCCGCCCGCACCGCCTCCATCGCTTTGACGATTGCAGGATTCTCTTCAGCCGCGCTGAGTCGTCCCGCGCCCAGCGCAGCCGCGCACAAGCGGACAAACTGCCGCCGGTTCGATCTGAAGTACTCGTTCATGGTTGTAATCCTCTTGTCGGAACTCTGCCAAGCTCCACGTTCGACAGCGTAACGATGGAGCCGGGCTCCACTGTCACCTCGCCGCCCGCAGGCATTGGCGCCACGGCATTCTCGGCGTACGGACTCACCACTTCGAAAGCCGCGAACGCCGCACCCGGCCATTCCACCCGCATCCGTTGTGCCCGAAGCGACCGATTCATCGCCACCACGGTGCGTCTACCGGCCTTGCCTTCGAATGCCGTTACCACCAGCTCGGGACCGGATGCCTCGGCCGCCACCCGCACCATGCCCTCACGAACCCGGCGGCTGTAAGCGCCGAAGACTCGCAGTTGGTGGCTCGACGGCTTCGGAAGGAATCCGTGCGCCGGGTCCGGCACGAACAGCGTTCGCGTCCAGCCATAGGACGGCTGTTCCACGTTGAGCAAAATCCAGCAGTACAGAATCGCGGAGGCGTCGGCGATCGTCAGGTTCTTGTGATAAAGCTGCCCCATCTGAAAGGCGAGCCGGTAGCTGTTCGTCTGGAAACTGTCGTTGTTGACTGAAAGTTCCGTCGACAAGAACGGCTTCCCGCCCGCCGCCTCCCGCCATTCCGAAAGGAGCGCGTCGTATCCGTCCGGGTTGTAGAAATGGCGCTGGTAGTCGTACATGTTCGTGGCGGTGAAATCGAGCGCGGCCCACGCTTCCGGTGATCGCCGGAACGCCCGGGCGCACTGAACCCCGCCCGCAAGCACGCTGTCGTTACGCATGTGGATCTTCACCGCCCGGAAGCCTGCGCGATCTAGTTCCCTCCGCAGTCGGACGGCCATCTCATGCCAGATCTCCGGCGGCTGCGCAACTTCATTCTGAATCCCCACAATCTCTGGCGGCGCACCGGTACGCTCCTGCGCGATCTGACAATAACGAACCATCGCCCGTGCATACGGTTCCGGGTCTGCGGCGCCGGCGTACTTCTTCCCCTGCGGATCCACCCAGTCGCGCCGCGCCCCGGGCGGCAGCGCCCAAAATTCGAACAGCACTTTCCCGCCGATCCTCCGGACGTTGCGGATGTATTCGAAGTTGCTGATCTCGCCGTTTGGGAAGTTGTCGCCGTAGTAGTGCGGCGTCGCATCGTCGATCCGGTCCCAGTTGTCCATCCGCTCGTTCAGCTTCGCGCCGATCGGATACTCGCGGTGGAGCAGCAGATTGTACTCCGCGAGTAGCTCCCACCAGCGGCGTTTCCCCGCGGGACTGAGTTGCGCGTAGGCTGTCGGAATCGCGATCCCGCCGAAACCGATCATCGTCTGCCTTCGCGCCTTCGCATCGACCCGAACGACGGCACTCGCCGCCTCCGGCTTCAGCAACGATCCGGCCGATTCGCCCGTGCTGCCGCTCCATCCAAGCTGATGCCGGCTGACGTCCAGCAGGCAGTTTTGGCGAACCGCCCCCCGTCCGTTTAACAGCACCGAGAGCCCGAGCCTGTGGTCCAGTCGCACGGTGATCCCTCGCAGCCGGCCCTGCCAGGGGACTGTGCTGTCTTCCGTGATTCGCTCCGGATGGCGGGTCCTCCGGGATTCGTCCCTCAGTCCGAACGAATCGTAGTAGCGCTGCGTGACACGGAGCGCGCCGCCCTCGACGCGGATCGTGAACCCGCCAGACGGCCCGGTGAAGATCCACTCGAGCGCGCCTTGCGCCGGCTCGAATCGCTCGATCGCCAGCGAGCGTTCGAACAGGGCCGGGAGCAGTTCATCGAAGTACTTCCTTGGCAGCCCAGCAACTCGCCAGCTCCCGCTCTGAACCTTCTCCGGCGAAACCTCGAAGCGAAACGTATCCGCCGCATCTGAAGCGTCGAGTGGCACAGCCTTCAGGCTGTGCGCCACCTGCAGCAGCAGCGCAAGCACAACAATCAGATTCATGCACGCTATCCTTTCGCAATCAGATCGGGATTGATCTCGACCCCGAGTCCCGGGCCTTTCGGCAGGTGTACGA
>JAEHDI010000806.1 GCA_016880505.1 Bryobacterales bacterium
CAGGCCACGGTCACTCCTTTGGCGGCGAGTATCGTGAACTGGTGCCATTCGAAAAGATTCGCTATCCGGATAGGTTCGACGACCCGAACCTGCCCGGAGAAATGCAGACGACGGTGACCTTGAAGCAAGTGTCGTGCGGAACAGAACTCAACGTAGTTCAAGAAGGGCTACCGGAAGCCATTCCACTTGAGATGTGCGATCTCGGCTGGCAAGAGTCGCTCGCACAACTTGCGAAACTCGTCGAGCCTGAGATTCCGGGGTGACGATGCACACCCAACAATTCATTCAAGCCGATCCGATTCGCGGCTCGGATTGATTCAGGCGTTAGGCGTCCCGGAAGGCACAGTATCTTGCTGGCGAGGTCCATAGAATGGTGGAGAGGCCTTGATGAAGGAAGTCGTCACGCAATGGTCCATGATTCTGCTCTGTTTCTCCATGGCCGCTGCCATTGGAGGTGGCCTCTATGAGTCGATCGTCCTTACACCTATGTGGAGCAAGTCGCCGCCCTCGTCGTTCTCCATCATACAATCGGGAAGGGGGGTGCCCCTTCAGCGCTTCTGGATCCCGGTGCATGTGGCCATCACACTCTTCATCATCCTGGCGCTTGTGATGACCTGGCGTGATGCGACCGTACGCCGCCTGCTGCTGGTCGCCATCGTCTCCTATATCGTCATGCGAGTGTGGAGCGGCCTGTTTTTCATTCCTGAGATGCTCGCATTTCAGAACGTACCTCTTGATTCGGCGCCATTCGCTGAATTATCGGCAAGAGTCTCGAGGTGGACGGTTTGGACATGGTTCAGAGAACTCCTAGACATAATCACCTTTCTTTGTTCCCTGCTGGCTCTGTATTGGCTGAAGAGATGGCCCTAAAGCCATCGATGCCATGCAGCACGCGGTAACCACCCGTTGCAGCTGCCGCGCCGAAGAGCGGCACGCAGCTGAACGGAAGCGTCAGGAGGTCAACCATGTTCAGAATCGCGATCGGGGTTGTCGGTCTGATCGTGCTCGCGGCGTGCGCAATTACATCTCAGGTTCCCCCTGCTGCACGTTCTGACCTCGCCCCCACGGGCGAACTGCATGCCGCGATCAACTTCGGGAACCCGATCCTCGCGGCGAGGGATCCGTCCACCGGCGAGCCCCGGGGCGTTTCGGTCGACCTCTCCCGGGAGCTCGCGCGGCGCCTCGGCGTCCCGGTCCAGTTCGTCACCTACGATGCGGCCGGAAAGGTGGTGGAGGGGCTGAAGTCCAAGGCCTGGGACGTCGCCTATGTCGCGATCGACCCGGCGCGCGCGGTCGACATCAGCTACACCGCGCCCTATGTCGTGATCGAAGGCGCCTACCTCGTGCTGCAGGGCTCTCCGATTCGCAGCAACGCGGATGTCGATCGCGAGGGCGTGCGGGTCGCCGTCGGGGCCGGAAGCGCCTACGATCTGTTCCTCTCGCGTAACCTGAAGCACGCGAATATCGTTCGGGCGCCCACCTCTCCGGTTGTCACCGACATGTTCGTGGCGCAAAAGCTCGAAGTCGCCGCCGGCGTAAAGCAGCAGCTCGAAGCCGATGCTCGGCGCATTCCCGGATTGCGCCTGCTCGAAGGTCGGTTCATGGTGATCAATCAGGCGATGGGAACGCTTAGGGGCCGCCCCGCAGGCGCGAAATACCTTCGCGAGTTCGTCGAGGAAATGAAGGCCTCCGGATTCGTCGCCCAGGCGCTCGAGCGGCACCGCGTTGAGGGCGCCTCCGTCGCGCCCAGAGCACCAGTTGAATAGACCTCCTAACCTCAGCATGCACCCGACGCCCGCAAGCGGGCGCGGGTAACACCGGACGTTTGCACACAGAGGTGAACGTAGATGGCTGACCGCCGCATCGATGTCTTCTTCTACGGACTGTTCATGGACCTCGAGATCCTCCGTGACACCGGCGTAGCACCGATCAACCCGCGGCGGGCATATGTCGATGACTTCGCCCTACGTATCGGTCAGCGTGCCACGCTTCTTCCATCCGCCGGAG
>JAEHDI010000807.1 GCA_016880505.1 Bryobacterales bacterium
CGGACGGTTGAAGACCAACTTCTGGTCGCAGTCCTACATCGGCGCTCTGGTCACCGACGGCGAGCCGACGGGCAAGACCTCCAACCGCCAGGTCGGTGTCGACCTCAAAATCGCCACTGCCAATCTGGTCAACCGCGGCAAGAACTTTCGCTCCCTCCTCTACGGCTCCAAAACCAGCACGCCCGGAATGAAGGGAGACGATCAGTTCTGGGGCGGCGAGATCGTATATCCGAACGATCTCTTGTACCTCTGGTACCGCGGGCGGTACGTCGGCAAGAACTACTTTCCGGCTCTCGGTTTCATGCGCCGCACCGGCGTTCGCGAATCCGCGATGGGTAGCAATTTTCGTCCGCGCCCGGATCTCTGGAACATCCGCCAGGTCAGTTTTCGCTTCTACTACACGCAGTACTACAACCTGTTCGAAAAACAGATTGAGAGCAGGCAGTTCAAATCCACTCCGTTCGAGATCGAGTTCGACAGCGGCGAGCACTTCACCTACGTGTTTACCCCGGACTTCGAGCGCCTCTTCAAGCCTTTTGAGATTCGGAAAGGCGTGGCGATCCAGCCGGGCGCCTACTGGTTCTACCGTCACCGGTTCACCTTTGAGACCGCTCAGAATCGTCCGCTTTCTTTCAAGATCGACGGTGAAACCGGATCCTTCTACTCAGGCGACAGCCAGGAACTAAGCCCGCAAATGACCTGGCGGAAAGACGCCCATGTGACGACGTCGTTCGAGCTGCAACAGTATTGGGTGAACCTGCGGGAAGGGACGTTCCGGACCCGCCTCGCGTTATTCAAGCTCAACTACGCGTTCAATCCCGCTCTGACGCTCTCCAACTTCGTCCAGTACGACACCGACAGCCGGAACATCGGTCTGCAGACCCGCCTCCGCTGGATGATCCGGCCCGGCAACGAACTGTTCCTCGTCGTAAATCACGCGTGGCAGCAGAACACCTTCGACCGTTACGAGGCGATCCTCTCCAACGTCCGGGCGAAACTCAACTACACCTTCCGTTTCTGAGTGAAGTACATTGTGAGACGCATGCGCGGACTCACGCTGGTTTTCCTTTCCCTGTGGCCGCTCTCTGGCCAGACGGTCATCCCGATCGATACCCCCATGTCCCCGCCCGGATGGGCTCTCGCCGAACGGGCGCTGCTCAAAGCGAACGCCGATGCCGCGGCTGAATTCGCTGCAAAGTACACCGACGCTCGTGGGTATCTGCGCTGTGTCGAACGCTGGGGCGGTAACGACGGTCCCGACGACGCGATGGAGAACTTCCACAACTGGACGCTGCTCTGCGCGCTCGGAGGGCCGCAGTCCGTCCTCGACCTGTACAGAAAGATCTGGGAAGGCCACCTGGAGCAATACACGAAGGCCCGGGCGCCGGGGATCGAAATGGCCGAGAACGGGATGTACTACAAGGAGTTCATTACCTCCTTCGACTGGGAGCATATCGGTGAGGAGCTGGCCGCGTTTCACTTCTATAGCCTCGCGGCGCCTGACGACCCCATCTATCTGCAACGTGTGCGCCGTTTTGCCGGCTTCTACCTGAACGAGGACCCGGAAGCGCCGAACTATGACCCGAAATACAAGATCATCCGTAGCCTGCACAACGGCAGCCGTGGGCCGAAGCTGACGCCGGCCAGCATGGAGGACGGGGGCGGCCTTCCGGTCACCGGAAAACCGGAACTGCTCGAGCGGTACCGCGACGCCTCGAACATCCGCGGCGATCACCCTCTCAACCTCTGCGCCGCCACGCTGGCATTCAACGCCTATGCGCTCACGGGAGAAAAGAAATACCATGACTGGCTGCTTGAGTACGCCTGCGCCTGGCGGGAACGGGTGGAGGCCAACGGCGGCAACATTCCGACAAACATCGGTCTCGACGGCCGCATCGGCGGCGAGTGGGGCGGCAAATGGTACGGCGGTGTGTTCGGATGGGCCTTCGATCCGAAGCAAAGCCATCGGAATTACTTCAAACGCGGACCGCGCATCGCCTTCGGCGAAGCGTTCCTGCTGACCCGCGACGAGCGCTTCGTCGACGTTCTGCGCCGGCAGTTGGACAACCTCTATGCCGCGAAGCGCATCGAGAACGGCCGCGTCCTTCTTCCCAACAAGCACAGCGACGCCGGCTGGTTTGGGTACATTCCGAGCTGGCACTCGGATCTGGAGCTGGATTTGTATCTGTGGTCCATGAAGCCTTCCGACCGGGAGCGTGTAGCCACGCAAGACTGGATTGCGTTTCTGGAGGGAAACAAGCCGGACTACCCCTTGAAGGCGCTTCAAGCGGAGTTCGAGAGGGTTCGCTCGAAGGTCCAGGGACTGCGGGAAGATCCCAGTACGCCAGACACGCGGTATGCCGACACGCCACAGCGATACAATCCGGTGGCCACAACCGCGCTGATCAACCTGACGCTGGGAGCCAACGACCCGGGCAACGCCGGCAACATCCTGCACAGCCGCGTCCGCTACTTTGACCCGGTTCGGCGCCGGGCGGGGCTGCCGGACGACGTGGCAGCGCTGGTCGAAAGAATCCTACCCGAAGAGATCGTGCTTGCGCTGGTGAACACGAACCCGGTCGACACCCGTGAGGTGATCGTGCAAATGGGCGCCTACCGGGAGCACCATTGTGACAACGTGACCGTCGGAGGGCGGAAGATTGTCATCGACGCCCCCTTCTTTCGCGTGAGACTTGCACCGGGCTCCGGTGACCTGTTGACGATCTCCATGAAGCGGTACGCCCGCCAACCCACACTCGCGCTCCCCTGGGAACCGCAATGATCTTGCCCGCGCCGAGTCCTCGCTGACTCAGGCCGTCCGTCTCCCGTGGCAGCAGCCGGCCGAACCGCACCGCGGCGTGAACTCGTCGCATCGCACGAACGGGCCGTCGATGCATGTCAGGCTTCCCGACGGAGA
>JAEHDI010000094.1 GCA_016880505.1 Bryobacterales bacterium
AGAGGTCGCCGTAATCGTGCGGTTCGCCGCCAGGATCCGGTCCCCGAGCAACACACGGAACTGGCCGAGCCGCCCGCTCTTCGGGTCGCGCTGGACGGTGTAAATCGGCGCCACGTTCCCTGCGGCGCCGTTGATGAACAGCATCGGTGCGCCCGTCTTCTGCTCAACGTATTCACTTACAACGCCGGGCGCGTCGCCACTGATCACGAGGCTCTCGCCTCCAAGCACCGTGCCGTGCATCGCGTAGTTGGCGATCAGCACGAGCGGCTTTCCGTCCGCGCGGTCAATCCGGAGAAGCCCGATCCGCCGGTCCACCGGCCCGTCAGGGTTCAGTCCCAGGAACGCCTCGCCCTCGACATCCCGCGCGCGCCTGTTGATGTTCGCCATCGACAGTCCCCAGCCGGCGCCGATCCGTGCCGGCTCCAGCTTGGAGCGCGCCTCGATGACGCCGTCAATCAGCCGCTGCTCAACCCAGGCCCAATATTCCGTGTCGCCCTCGTGCTTGTACCGCCCACCGAGGAAGATGGCCGAGAGCCCGGGTGGCCCGAGCTCGGGAGCCGAGTGAGTGTGCGTGAACGTCCACCAGACATTCAGCGGTTGGATACCTGTCCGCTTCTCGAGTTCGCCAGTCACTTTGTCATATTCCGACGGCGAAATCAGGCAGATATCCGAGGAGACTAGGAAGAACTGCGTCTTGCCATCGTCCATCGCGACGATGCGGTGGTAGATACGGTCGTGCACGCCCGTCGACTGGCGCGCGCCGTAGCCGAGCAGCCACTGCGGCCGATCCGGTGTGATGTCCACCTTAACCACCGACGCCCGGAAGCCGCCGCCCGCCCGCAGACCTGGCGCAACAAAAAGCGCCAGGAGATACATTCCCAATGCCCGTCTTGCTCTCAAGATCGCCTCCCTCAGCCCGGTAAACCCAGCGCGCGCCGTCCCTTTTCCGTGACCCGGTTGGAAGACCAGGCCGGCTCCCACACCGGTTCTACCACTACCTTCCGCACGCCCGGCAACTTCATCAGTCGGTCGCGGATTGGCTGGAGATTGCCTCCCGACCCCCAGGCGAAGTAGCCGTGGCGCGGCCGCCCACGGTGCGGCATTGTCATCACGACGTGGACGGTCTCGCCCCGCACTCGCACGTCGTAGATCAGGCCGAGATCGACCACGCTGACGTCGGCCGTGTAGAGTTGGTAATCCTTGCAGTCGGCGAGCGCCTCCCAGATTCGCCGCTTGTCGACCGCGCTGTCACCGGCCTCGCTCGGACGGGCGAGAGTTCCCGGAGTGGCTGAGGCGCCCGATGGCAGGTCTCCCTTGCGCAGCACGAGCGGGTTGATCAAGCGCTGCCGCCAGCCCTCGGCCACTTCCGCGCCGCCCTGCTCCGGGAACGGGAGCACGAGATAGGCGTTCTTCTGCCGCAGCACCGAGCCCTTGGGCATCCGCGCATTCTGGAAGAGCGCCCGGCTCCAGAGCGGCCCGTGCCACCTGTAATAGAGCTGCGGCGCGCCCGTGTGTTTCAGCCCTTCGACGCCCTCAGCCTCGTGTTTCAGGAAAAGCGCGAGGAAGGCGTCGCGGCTCACTCGGTGGAAGAAGCCGGTCGCCCAGATGTCGTCTTGTGCGGCCGCGTCCACCGGTCCCATGCGCAGTTTGCCGTCGCGGCCCATCCAGAGCGTATCGGTGAATGAGTGCCCGGAGAAGACCCATTCGTCGTCGCGCAGATAGGTGATCTCCATATCCTTGATCACCTCCATGC
>JAEHDI010000808.1 GCA_016880505.1 Bryobacterales bacterium
CGCAGCATGATGCCGAGCCAGAGGTGCGCTTCAGCCGATTTCGGATTCAACTCGATGGCTTTCTGGCAGTCCCGCAGCGCCAGTTGAGCTCCTCCTCCGAGTCCCTCGGGCAGGTAGTAGTTCCCCACTGCGCGGCTCAAGTAGGCGGAGGAGGACTTCGGATCCAGTTGGATCGCCTTGTTGACCGAATCCGTCGCACAGCGCCCGTACTTCAAGCCGAAGAGAACGTTGGCCGGAATCACTTGTCCGCACAAGGTTCCGAGAATCCGGTGGTGCTCGGCCACATTGGCCGCCAGCTCTACGGCTCGCTCGGCTGCCTGGATGCCCGCTTCGGCCGCCGCCTTCGCCCGCGCCTTGTCGCGAAGCTCCATGGCGACCTCCGCGAGATAGGATCGGGCCAGCGCCAGCCGATACTGTGCCGGCGCGTCGTTTGTGCTCCTGGCGGCGGCATCCGCTAGAGGGGTGATCAGCGCCTCCAGTTTCGCCGAGTCCTGCGCATCGCGAGCCGCCTCGAGTTCCGACGCCACCAGCCACGGCGCCAACAACAGTGTCCCAATGATTGCCGCCGCGCGCATAAACCTCAATTCTATAGGGATGCCACCCGCCTGTGCACCAGAAGGAAGTACAGGCCGAGCGCGGTCAGCAGCACGCCGTTGCAGGCGAACACGGAAGGCGCCGAGAAGACCGGAACAAGAGACCCCGTGACCAGGCTGCCGATCGGCATCCCGCCGCGGAAGGCCACGTTATACACGCTCATCACACGGCCGCGCATCTCGTCCACGGCGATCAACTGCACCAGAGACGTGACCAGCGAGAACACCGAGATCAGCGCAATGCCCGCCATAAACAGCAGCAGGCAGCTCAGCACCAGCGACTTCGAAAGCGCGAAACCGCCCATGCAGATTCCCAACGCGACCAGCATCAACAGCGCGGTTCGCCCCTTGTGGCGAATGTTGCCCATCCCCGCGACCACCAGCGCACCCAGCACCGAGCCCGCCCCCGAGATTGACAGGAATAGCGTGTAGGTATTCGCGCCGTGGTGGAACACGTCTTTGGCAAAGACGGGCAGAAAGACGATCAGCGGAATGCCGAGCAGCGTCATTAGAAATGCGAGCGCGATTAACGGCTCCATCGCTCTCTGCCTCCGGATGAATCGGATGCCCTGTTTCATGCTAGTGAGCATCGACTCATTCGTTCGCTCCGGTACAAACCGGATTTGAAGCATGAGCAGGGAAATGATCACCGCGACAAAAGAGACGCCGTTCAGCCCGAAACACCAGGCCGCGCCGAGTTTCGTCAGCGCGAGCCCGCCGAGCATCGGGCCGATCACGCGAGCGAGATTAAACTGAATCGAGTTTAGAGCGATTGCGTTGGAAAGGTCCTCCGAGCGAACCAGCGACGGGATGAGCGCCTGGTAGGCGGGTCCGCCAAACGCCTGAGCCAGCCCCACAACGAAGGAGAGCGTGAGGATATGCCAGACCTTCACCACGTCGAACAGGATCAGACCCGCCAGCAGGAACGCACAACTCATCTGCACGAACTGCGAAGCGAGCAGCAGGTGACGCCGATCCGTGCGATCCGCCACTACCCCGCCGATCAAAGAGAAGAGAAAAATGGGAATCTCGCCGAGAAACGAATCGAGACCCAGCAGAAACGGCGAGCCGGAAATCTGGAGCACCAGCCAGCTCTGGGCGAGCTTCTGCATCCATGTACCCACACTGGACGTGCAGGCGCCCAGCCACATCAGCCGGAAGTCGCGGTATTGAAACGCCTTGAAGACTCGTTGGACCACGCTGCCACCAGACTACGGAAGAGGCGCTGACCGGTGGATCAGGTGCACGAAGTTCCCGTCGCCGTCGAGGAAAAACACGAGCAGGTTCCCCTTTAGGTTCATGACCTCGGTCGCGAATTCGACATCCTGCGAACGCAGTTGCCGGTGAGCCGCTTCGAAGTCGTCGACGGCGATTGCCAGATGCCGCAGCCCTGGGTCCTTGAGTTTCTGGGGAGTGCGATCCCCCTCAGACGGGATGATCTCGAGCATCCCACCGTTCTGCGCCTTCACGAACACGTTGCCGTCGTACCTGTGATTGATGATGAACCCGAGATGATCCACGTACCACTGCGCCAGCCTCTCCGGATTTGGCGAGGCGATCGCAGTGTGCTCCAGTCCTTTGAACATAGACTTGAATTCTAACAACTTGAAGAGGTCAGGACTGTTGGGCGGGCCGCTCCTCAGTAGACCTGAAAACAGAAAACCTGGTTGGAGCCCGCCGGACTCAGCGAATACTCGCCGTTCTCCAGAGGCTCGTTGACCTCGATGCGGTACAGCTTTCCCTCGATCTCGGTCGTGATGAATCGGATCGGCTTGGGGTTGTCCTTCCTCTTCTTCTGGTTAAAGGCAACTCGCCGATTCCCGTCCTTGACCTCCAACCGGAAAAGAGACAACTTCTCGGGCACGATCTTCTCCGCTTGGATCAGAAAAATCGGCTCCGCGAGCGGCGTCCGCACGGGTGAGGCGGCGCCGGGGACGGTGTAAATGGTCTCGTCTTTTCGCGTTTCCTCTTTGGCTTCGAGCGCTTCGGTTTCGACGAGGTTGTCGGCATGCAGGAGGAACGCGACGTCCGGCTTGGGTGGCTTCGGCCCGTTGTAAGATTCAGCCGCGAAATTGAGCGCCGGCAGAAACGCAAGGAACACAGCGGTCAGAGCGGTTCGGGATGCCATCGGTAGTCTCATTGTATCGTGCGGTTCGCCTCCGGCCGAATTCCGGTGACGCCTTGGTTCAGGACGACCGGGCCGCCACTTTTTCCTGTATGGAGCGGAGAACGCGATCCAGGTCTTCGGGAGCCACCGGTTTGGTCAGCACGTAACCTTCTCCGTGGGGTAGTGCGTGAGCGCTTTCTCCGTCGAATGACTCGCTCAGAAACACGAAGGCGTCGACTCGATCGCGCGTTCGCTCCAACAGTTCAACGCAGTCCATGCCCGCCAGCCTCGTCGAGCAGAAGATTGCATGGAAAGGAAACCGGCGGGCGAATTCCAAAGCATCCTCCGCGGTGACGGCGGGCACGGTGCGATGACCGCCCTCGCTCAGGAGGGCCGTGAGCCGCCGCTGGGAATCGACGTCGGGCTCCACCAGGAGCGCCGTGATGCGGGTGTCGCCCGGGGCCGAGGCGGCGGCCGAGTCGCCGTCCGCGGCGGGCGCGGCCGGCAGTTCGACTTCGAACCGGAGAAACCCGTCGGGCTGTCTGAAGACCCGCAGGTCCCCACCCTGGCCACGCAGGATGCTCCGGCACACTCCCAACCCGAGAGCCTCCCCGTCCGCACCGTTTGTCTCGCTGAATGGATCCGCGCCCGCGCCACCCGGATCGCTGAAGCCAATCTCGATCTGCACGCCACGGGCGAGTTTCGTTTTCCGAACCGTCACTGTCCTTGCCGCCACCCGCAGCGCCGACTCTTCGGCGTGCTTAACCAGGTTCAATAGCACCTGTTCCAGTTGATTGCCGGAGCCGGTAACGAAGATCGGATCGGAAGACAGCAGGTTTTCGAAACGGATGCCGCTTTCTGTCCACGCCCGCTCGCGGCCCTTCAGAAGAGTTTGCAGCACGGGCGCGAGGTCGAAGCGGGTACTTTCGTCGTCCTTTCGGGTAAATTCAAGAAGTCGGTCTACAATCCCGGCTGCCCGGCTCGCCTGACTCGAGATCATTCCGACTTCCACCCCGTCGCTCGGCAGCCGGTGGAGGGCTTTCTGGATCTCCTCCAACGGCGCCTTCAGCTCGCCCGCGACGTTGGAGATGAGTTGCCCTGTTGCGGCCAGTTTCTCGCTACGGAAGAGTTGATCGCGGATCGACTGTCGCTCCCGCAG
>JAEHDI010000809.1 GCA_016880505.1 Bryobacterales bacterium
GAGATTACGGGCGCGGAGGTCACGTACTCGGTGGCTCCCGAGATGATGCCGCCGGCGGCAACCAGGACAGCAGCCCTGGGGAGCAGCGGCCTGCGCGTCGACGGCGGTACCATACAGACACCAGGATTCCTGCGCTGCATCGCCAAGGTGACGGACGGCGGAAACACGTACCAGGGAATCGCGACGGCTGCGTTCGCACCGGAGGAGATCAAGCCGGTGGTGCGCGACCCCGAGGACTTCGACTCGTTCTAGGCCTCGGCGAAAGAAGAGCTCGCCAAAGTGCCCGTGGATACGCGCCGAACCCTGATCCCCGAACTTTCGACGGCCATGGTGGACGTGTACCACGTCAGCATGCTGAATGCCGGCCGGTCGCGCGTCTTCGGCTTGCTGGCGCTGCCCAAGGCTGCCGGGAAATACCCGGCGATCCTGGGCGTGCCCGGCGCCGGCGTCCACAAGATCGGACCGATGATTGAATTGGCGGAAAAAGGCGCTATCACCCTGGCCATCGATATTCACGGCATTCCGCTGACGCTCGACCCCGACGTGTACGCGGCACTGGCAAACGGTGCGCTGAACGGATACTGGACCTACAACCTCGATTCGCGCGAGCGCTACTATTACCGGCGGGTCTATCTCGGCTGTGTGCGGGCGAACGACTACCTGACCTCGCTACCGGAGTGGAACGGCCGCGATCTGGCCGTGACTGGCGGAAGCCAGGGCGGCGCGCTGTCGATCGTTACCGCCGGCCTCGATCCGCGGGTAAAGGCATTGGCAGCGTCGTACCCGGCGCTCTCCGATATGGCCGGATACACCGAAGGCCGTGCCGGCGGGTGGCCGCACGTGTTTCGCGCTGCGGGTGAGGGATCCCACCGCACACCCGAGAAACTGGCGGCGGCCGCCTACTACGACGTGGTCAACTTCGCGCGCCGATTGAAGGCGCCGGGGATGTACTCGTGGGGGTACAACGACCAGACCTGCCCACCGACGTCGATGTATGCGGCGTATAACGTGATCCGCGCGCCGAAACAACTCGTCCTGGCGCTCGAAACGGGCCATGGCAGAGTGCCCGAGCAGACGGACGTAATCAACGGCTGGCTCCAGGAGTTTATCAAGACCGGGCAGCCGCTCGTGCAGTAGGGAGCATCGCAAGCCGGCTGCCCGATGGCCTGCGCACGCGGGCGGCGGGCCTTGCGCCCGGTGTTAGACTGGTGCGGATGGACAACCCGCAGCAACGCGCTTCGGAATTCTCTGATCGCCATGACGTGGTACAGACAGTCTGTGTCTGGCGGAATGGCACCTGCTACCGCATCGAGATTATCCGGCGGGCGGGCAAGCAGGAAGAAGGCGCTTATGCCGCCTTGCTCTGGCTTGAGGAAGAGCAGGCGGGCCGGAGGGTCCTGGTGAGGGATGTCAGCTTCCCTTGGGTGCATCACGAGAGCGCCGAATCTGCCTTGGACCACGCGCTGGGCTCTCTGGAGGCGAAGCTAAAGTACGCCTCTACCGGCGAGATGGGAGCCTGAATCGCCGCCAACCGGGAATCCCGGGCGTGAAGGCCTCGCGCATCAACCCCATCGAGGCGCTACGCTACGAGTGACGTCAAAGCCCCCGGGAGCGGAGCCGTCGATCGAAACTTAGATAGCCTCGCGGTGGATCTGAATTCCTTCCCTTGTGAGGTCGACGACGCGCACCTCGCCGCTCTTGCCGATGGGGCCAACCGGCTTGCCGTTGAGGTGAATTTCCAAACCACCCGCATTTCCAACGTACAACCTCGCCTTGCGTGTCCCCTCAATGGTCTTGGTCTCGCCGGGGACGAGGATGCCGCTGAAAATCTGTCGCCCATCCACCCAAAGGGAAAGCCAAGTCTTCTCGCTGACAGCCAGGTTCAGGAGCAGATTGCCGGCCGGCTGGGTAACCGGGGCGCTTTCCTGTGAGACGGACTGCTCGGGGTTGGCGCTCTCCACGGGCGGCGCCTGCTGCGCGGAAGTTACGGATTCGGCCGGCGTAGCGTAAGTTGTGCTTTCGCTTGCCGGAGGCGGGACCTTGGACTCCGTTTCCGCAACGGGAGCTCGGGATTTGGCCGTCGCCGGCGGCGGAACGGCCGGTTGCCGGGAAGAAGGCGCTGTGACGCTCCGCGTGCTCAGCCACAGCGCGTAGACTCCGGAGCAAAGCGCGACAACACTGACGACAAGGAGCGAAAGC
>JAEHDI010000810.1 GCA_016880505.1 Bryobacterales bacterium
CATGGTGTCTGTTCTCGATTGCCGCGCGAATGTACTTGGGTTCAGATTCAGCGCGAGCGGCTGGTCCACGCGTGAACGCTGGCCGCCGTTATTTCTTTCAGATCAATCGAGACGCCACAATTCGCTTACCCGGCTATATGTACTTCCTATCCCCTCTCGCCGGCAAACCGCCATCAATGGCTGATCGCGGCCGGTTCCGGTTGCTCGACACCGGAAGCCGCCGGGCTGGAAACCAGGCGGGGCTCTGCGCGGCCATCCGGAGTCCATCCGCCGCCCAACGCCTTATAGAGCTGGACGACCGAAATCAGTTGCACCCGACGGGTTTTCGCGAGATCGAGTTCGGCCTCGAACAGACTGCGTTGCGACGTCAGGACGTCCAGATAGCTGGCCCGCCCTCCTTGATACCGTTGATCGGCGAAATGCAAGGCCGATTGCAGCGCCGTCACCTGCTGCTCCTGGGCTTCCCGTTGCTCACGCGTCTTTTGCACGGCAATGAGGGCATCCTCGACTTCCTTGAATGCATTCACGACCGCCTTCTCATACTGGAGCGCCGCCTGCCTGGTCTTCATTTCATTCGCCGTCACCTGATAGCCCAGCGCCGTCGCGTTCAAGAGGGGACCGGACAGCGACGCGGCGATGTTTTGAATAAACAGCGGACCGATCGATGTCCCGGAGAGGTTGGCGTTCGCGCCACCGATCGTCCCGGTCAGGGCGAACTGAGGGAAACGCTGCGCCTGCGCCACGCCGATGCCGGCCGTCGCCGCCACCAGCATCTGCTCCGCCTGCAGAATATCCGGACGCCGCTGCAATAACTCCGACGGCAGGCCGGCCGGCACATCAGGAGGCATCGGCTGTTCCGTCAGCGCCAACCCGCGAGGGATCGCGGCCGGTTTGCGCCCCAACAGGGCGCTGAGTTGATTTTCCCTCTGCCCCACCAGCTTTTCGAGCTCGGCGAGTCTGGCCGCCGTACCCGCCCGCTCCGCTTCGAAACGATCCAGATCCAGCTTGGGAATGTACCCCTGCTTGTAGCGCAGCTGCGACAGCCGGACGGATTCCTCCCACGATTTCAGCGCGCGTTTGGTGATATCCACCTGCATGTCCAGCGAGCGGAGAGAAAAATAGGCTTCGCTCACGCTGCTGACCAGGCCCAGGATCACCGCCCGCTGATTGTCCTCCTGGGCAAACAGTTGCGCCTCCGATGCTTCGACCGCGCGCCGGAGGCGACCCCATAGATCGAGTTCCCATTTCAGACTGCCGAAGCCGATGGTGTTTGAAAAAGTCGTGTTGTCCGAGCCGCCCTGTTGACCGGGAATGACGATGGCTCCCCCTCCGCCGGGAATGGTCGTGGCATTCCCCGACGTTTGATAGAGGAACGCCGTGCCGCCGTAGGATAACGCCGGAGCCAGATCCCATCGCGTCATGACGAGCTGCGCGCGATACTCTTCGACCGTGGCGACGGCC
Organism: Bryobacterales bacterium; assembly: GCA_016880505.1. Taxonomy (GTDB): domain Bacteria; phylum Acidobacteriota; class Terriglobia; order Bryobacterales; family Bryobacteraceae; genus JAEHDI01. Next base: position 1,462 of record JAEHDI010000810.1, read on the forward strand.
GTACGCACATCCTGATTTTCCGCGAGCGCGATGTGAATCAGATTTTGCAGTTC
>JAEHDI010000811.1 GCA_016880505.1 Bryobacterales bacterium
CGGACTCCCACTTGGGCGCTATTACCCGGAACTAGAGGACTGTATGCTCCTGTGCGCCACCGAGATGAGCACCCGGGAGCAGATGGACGCTTTCGCGGAGGTGCAGACGCAATGATTTCGAAGGTTCGCTCGCACGTCACCCAGAATGAGCCGCTGCTGTTTGAACTCAGCTCTCCCGGGAAGAAAGCCTACCAGCTTCCGGAGCTGGACGTGCCGCCGGTGAACGCCTCCAAAGCGCTCGGCGCGGAGCACGTCCGCAGCGAGATCGAAGGATTTCCCGAGGTCAGCGAGGTCGAGGCGATTCGCCATTTCACCCGCCTGTCGACGTGGAACTACGCCATCGATCTCGGGCTATACCCGCTCGGCTCCTGCACCATGAAGTACAATCCCCGGCTCAACGAGGCTGTCGCCAGGATAGAGGGACTTGCCTGGGCACACCCGTACCAGCCGGAGTCCTTGTCGCAAGGCGCCATGGAGATCATGAGTGCGCTCGAGAGCGCCCTCATCGAAATCACCGGCATGGACGCGGTCACCCTCCAGCCGGCGGCGGGAGCGCACGGAGAGCTGACCGGTATCCTGCTGGTTCGCGCCTATCTGGAATCGCTGGGCAACCCTCGCAAGAAGATCCTGATCCCCGACTCCGCCCATGGTACCAACCCGGCCACCGCGGCGATCGCGGGCTATGCCGTCGAGAACATCAAGTCAAACGACCGCGGCATGATCGACCTCGAACTCCTCGCCCGGGTGGTTGACGAAGATGTAGCCGCGCTGATGATCACCAACCCCAACACGCTCGGGGTCTTCGAGGAGCAGATCGCGCGCATCGCCGAAATCGTCCACTCCAAGGGCGCGCAGGTCTACATGGACGGCGCCAACATGAACGCGCTCGTCGGCATCACCCGTCCCGGTGACTTTGGCATGGACGTGATGCATCTGAACTTGCACAAGACTTTCTCCACTCCCCACGGCGGAGGAGGTCCTGGCAGTGGACCGGTTGCGGTGAAGAAACACCTCGAGCCATTTCTGCCATTACCGCGCCTGAAAGCTGGCAGCAGCGGTCTGACATTCGACTACGACCGGCCGCGGGCGATCGGCCGTGTCAAGGCTTTCTACGGGAATTTCGGCGTGATCGTCCGGGCGCTGGCATACATCATGGCGCACGGCGGCGAGGGCCTCCGCAACGCAACGATGGATGCGGTGCTGAACGCCAACTACATCCGGAAGAAACTGGAAGGCTATTACGAGCTTCCCCACAGCGCTCCCAGCATGCACGAGTGCGTGTTCAGCGACGCCCGCCAGGCCAAACAGGGCGTCAAGACCATGGATATCGCCAAGCGCCTCATCGACTACGGTTTCCACCCGTACACCGTCAGCTTCCCGCTGATCGTCCACGGCGCCCTGATGATCGAGCCGACAGAGACCGAAAGCAAGCGTGAGTTGGATCTGTTTGTGGAGGCGCTGATCGCCATTGCGAAGGAGGTCGAGGAGGATCCGGAAATCGTCCTGAAGGCGCCGCACGGCACTCGCACCGGCCGCGTCGACGAAGTCACCGCGGCCCGTAAGCCCGTGCTCCGCTGGAAACCGGCGGACTGAGCAGCCTCCGCAGGCACCCGATGACCCGCCCGCTTCTGTTCGTCCTCGCAGTGGCGCTGCTCATCCGTCTGCCGTTCCTGAACCAGGCCATCCAGGGCGATGACGTCTACTATCTCGCGGGCGCCCAGCATGCGCAGATCGACCCGCTCCACCCCAACCACGCCCGTTACGCCTACCTCGGCGATGTGGTCGATATGCGCGGCCATCCGCACCCGCCGCTGAATGCGTGGTTCCTGGCCGGCCTGCTCGCTGTGTTCGGCGATATCAGCGAAGTTCGTTTCCACGCCGCGTACATCCTGTTCACCATCGTCACTGCGCTGGCGATGTGGTCGCTGGCGCAGCGTTTTTCTCTGCGTCCGCTGGCCGCGACGCTCCTGTTTCTGGCGACGCCGGCGTTCGTGGTCAACGGGAACTCTCTCGAATCCGACATCCCGTTCCTGGCGTTTTGGATGGCCTCGATCGCCCTC
>JAEHDI010000812.1 GCA_016880505.1 Bryobacterales bacterium
CGACGAAGCGGCAGGTCCGCGTGCGGCTCCTCGATCCCGCCCTCAAAGGCGACAGCATCGGGCTTCGCCTGAAAGTGGAGGGCGTCCATGCGGAGCTTCCGGTCGATCACGCGCTTTTCGTCGCGGGTCCGCGCCCACGGATCACTGCCGTCACCGTCTCAGCTCCCCCGGAGGCCTCCGTCGAACTTCGCGAAGGCGAACTGCCGGCCGGGGTGCCCAGGACGTTCGCCGTGCGCGCCACCGGCCTCGACGGCACTACCCGGCTCCAGGCCGGCTGCGATGACCCGTCCCGCACGCTGGCGCCGGTATCTCTCCGCCGGGGCGAGCAGCGCAACGGCGCCGAGATGCAGCAGACCGGGCCGGAAACCCTCTTTCTTTCTCTCGAACCCGGCATGATCGGGCCTCCCGGCTGTCGCCTCCGCCTGCTGGTCGAGACCGACGGCGAGGGCACCTCCGACCCGGCGGCGCTCGGCACGGTGGTCCGCCTACCGCGCATCGAAGAGTTCGAGTTCACAGACGAGCAGACCGCCGCCGGTCTCTACATCGCAGTGCTCGAAGGATACGATCTCGACGCCATCGCGCAAACCGGCTGGAATGGCCAGGAGGGTCACCCGGTGCAGGCGCTTCCCTCCCCGCTTCCCGGACAGGCGCCGCGCCAATCGCTGCGAATCGCCCTGCCCTGGCCCGCTCCCTCGCCCCGTGCGCCCCTGTACGTCTTTCTGCACGAAGAAACCACCGGCCGCCTGACGCGGGCACGGCTGTGAGCGGCCGCTCGGGCCACGCCGCGTATCACCCCGGACGATGCCGGGGGCCGGTGTATGCTGGTTTGACTTAAGGGCGCTCATGGCAAAATCCCAGCAAGCGAGCCGAGAAACGCTGTTGCTCCTCCTCGCGGTGCTGCTAATCACCGTACTCGGCGTGGCGTTCTTGATGAGCCGCCCCTGGGACACGTTGCGCGCCGTCGCCTTCTACTTCGCCGGACGCACGGGAGCTTGCACTCTGGCCGAAGCGGTTCAATCGATCGGTGTCACGACGCGTCAGGTTTCGGGAACCCGGCGGATGAGAAGCGGCATGAGCCTCGAAGGACAGGAACCCGGCGGGCCATTCTTGTTTCGAACGCCCCTGGGACGATACTGGTACCCCACGGACGCGCCCAAGCCCCTTGAATCGTTGGCCTACGAACTCTCCGAGCAAGCGCGTGACATCTATTCTGCTGACAAAGCCGGCGTCCTCCCCGGAGATGTCGTACTGGACTGCGGAGCCAGCATGGGCCTGTTCACCCGGCAGGCTCTCTTTCGAGGGGCCCGGCTGGTGATTGCCATCGAACCCGCGCCAGGGAATCTCGAATGCCTGCGCCGCAATCTCGCCGGCGAGATCGCTGCGGGGCGCGTTGTTGCCTACCCAAAAGGGGTTTGGGACAAAGAGGATTTCCTTCCGTTTGGCGGCAGCGACCCCACCAAGGGCTCGGTCCTTGCCCCGCCTGAGGGCAGTTCCATCCGGGTTCACCTGACGACCATCGATCGCCTGGTCTCCGAACTTGGCCTCGCGCGCGTGGATTTTGTGAAGATGGACATCGAGGGGGCGGAAAAGAAGGCGTTGGCGGGCGCTCGGAACACCATCGCGAAATTCAAGCCCCGCATGGCGATCTGTGTCTACCATCTTCGCGAGGACCCGGTGGACATCCCGCGCCTTGTGCGCGGCATTGATCCGACCTACCGTACGGAGTGTCAGTGCCTGAGCTACGGAGAGAACATCGAAGCGGAAGTAGCGCATTTTTACCATTGACCGGAACCAATATCCTGCCTGCGTCTAATCCCAATCACGGAGACTACAAACAGTGCGTTTGATCCTCTTGTCCTTCGGAATGCTCCTGGCCATTTGGCCGACCCGCCTCGCCTTCCCCGGCGCCTTTCCCTGGAAGGCGCCCGCCGGCATCACGCTTCCACAGGCCGTCACGCCCGCCGCCGGCGGTGAATCCGCCTGGCGCAACGAGGGCGGCGTTTGGCTTCTCAACGCCGCACGGGCCGGACTCCTCGAGTCGCCTGCATGGTGGACGGGAAACCGGCCGCCCCGCGGCGAAGTGGTCGTCCTCGAAGTCGAATACCTGGACGACTTCGCCCACCCGGTTCGCGCCGAGGTTTACAGCGCGCTCGGCACGACGCGGCCCTATAGCGAACTGCACCGCTTTGGCGGCGCCGCCGACGGCCGCTGGAAGACCGCCCGCATTCCGGCCTCCTCCGATTTCATTTTCCGCTCGGCGCCGTCGAACGCCATCCAATTCCGCCTCACGCCCGCCGACGGCCCGCTTAAGGCCAGGGCGTTTCGCCTCGCCGCGCCGCTCCCAGACGAGGAGGAACGCTACAACGCAGAAACGCGCGCCTGGGTCGCCCGTGAGCAGCGGCGCGCGGAGACCTCTCCGAGGTACTTCAACCTGGCGCAGAAAGCGATCCTTTCAGGCGAGTGGTCCCGGAAGCCGCTTGTTCCCTTTTGCCGCCACTGGATGGACCTCGTCCGGCCCATCAGCGCACCGCAGGCGGGCGAAGCGGGCGCTCCGTTGCGCGTACGCGTGTTTCGAAATGACGACGAGCCGGTGCAACTCGGCGTCTACGCCAACGCGCGGGATTTGCGAAACGTCCGTGTCAGCGTCGCCCCCGTGAAAGACACCGCCGGAAACACGGTCGCCGAACTCATCCCCCGGGTCGCGGAGTATTCCAAGGTCAGGGGCCAGATGATCCCGGGCTATCTCATCGAATTGTTCCCGCAGCGGCTGTGGCCCGCGTATCCGTTCGACGTGCCTGTCGGGCGCAGTCACATGATTTGGCTTGTGGTCCGTACCAAGGAAGCGACTGCCCGCGCCGGAACGTACGCCACCACGGTGCGTCTCCAGGCCGACGGTGTCGATGAGATCGCCGTTCCTCTGACCGTTGAGGTATTGAACGCCCGATTGCTGACCATGGAGGAAGCCGGACTGAAACTCGGCGGCTGCACCACCGGCCTCGTCCCGGAATTCGAACTCGAGGCGCTGCGGAACTACAACCACAACATGGTCAACATCTGGTACGCGAGCATCCGGCCGCTCCTGTCGAAGAACAGCGGCTCCTTCGGCATGGACTTCCGCATCATGGACGACTGGATGGCCGCGGCGAAGCGGGCGGGCATCAGCGACCTGGTCTACTTCCTCGGCGGCAACCCCTACGGCTTTCCGCAGACGTTCGGTTTTCCGCGTGACCTCGCAAACACTCTCCTCGGGTTGGACGACGCCGGCTGGAAACGCCTCGCCATGGAGAACCCCCACGTCGTGCCGGAGAAAATCGCCCCGCTCATGGTCGAGTGGACCCGCCGTTTCGGCGACCACGCCCGTTCCAATGGCTGGCCGAATGTGGTGCTCACGCCGTTCGACGAACCCGCGAAGTACGTGCAGTATCAATCCAGTCTCGGCATGCTCACGTTCATCAAGCCGCAATTCAAGGAGCAGATCCGCCTGTTGCGAAAAGGCGATCCAAAGGCCCAGATCTACGGCTCGATTCACCACTACGATCCCGGCATAGAGTTCCTGGAGGACGTTGACATCTTCTGCACGAATGCGGTCAGCGAAAACTGGAACCTTCCGGACGAGGTCCGCGCCGCGCGCAAGATTCTTTGGGAGTACTCCGGCAACCACGACCGCGGCCTGCCCGCGACGGCCCGCTACACGTTCGGCTATTACTTCGCCGCCCACAACAGCCGCGGCTCATTGGTATGGGCTTACAACTGGGGCAATCGGTTCGATACGCTCGACGGAAACAACTGGATGTACGTCTGGAACACTCCGTTCGACCTCATTCCTACACCTTACATGGAGGGCCTGCGTGAGGCCTGGGACGACCGGCGTCTTCTCGAAACCCTGAAGCGCGCGGCGGCCAGGAAAGGGGTGAACCTCGACACGTTCCTGGGCCGGCTATTCGGTGAAATCTCCACCGCCCGCGGCGAGGGCGGAACCGACACCGTGGACGACTTCTGGGACCGCGCCAAGAACGACGCGATGATGGATCAGTGGAAGAACCGGATGGCCGACAAGCTGCTCTCGCTGCAGTGACCGAGGGGGCTGCCTTTACATTCCGCCTTCGTCCGCCGACGGCCCGTAGAGGGCCGGCACCGGCAGGTCATTCATCCGCAGATAGACCGTAAGCTGCGCGCGGTGGTGAATGCTGTGATTCATCACGAAGCTCCGAAGCACGCCGATGCGCGGCATCGTCAGGATCGTCTGGCCGTTGGATAACAGCGTCCACGGCGCGAGCAGCCGGCCATCGTCGGCGCCGGCAATGGCC
>JAEHDI010000813.1 GCA_016880505.1 Bryobacterales bacterium
ATTGAGTTCCAGATCAGGACCCGGTGGTTCTGCGTATCGGCGACGAACAGCTTGCCGTTCTGGATCCAGACTCCCTGGGGCCCGCGGAGCGAACTCGCGGTTGGAGGCCGGGGCGCGGCGTTGGACGTAAGATTAGGCTGGCCAAGCACCAAATCCGCAGGAGCGCCGTTGGTGGTTGGAATCGATCGCCAGATGAGAACGCGGTTGTTGTCGGTGTCCGCGACCGCGAGTACGGTTCCATCCGTGGCCACCGATGTGGGCAATCGTAGACCGGTTTCGGAGAGCCCGACGTCAATCTTGGTGAAATCCGTCTGACCGAGCACAACCGACGCCGATCCAACGCAAACCGGGCACCGCTGCGTGTAATCCAGCGAAGCGGTCGGGGCCGGAAGCATTGTTGACAGACTCCGGTAGATGAGGACCCGGTTGTTGATGGGGGCAGCGCCAACGCGGTTGGAATCCGCGACGACCAGCATGTCGTTGGCATAAGCAAGACCGCTGGCCGCGCCCACGACCTGCTGGCTGCCGGCCGGCTCCTGGGCGGTAAAGGTCGGCTGGCCAATGACAAGGCGGGCCGCCTGTCCAGTTCGAAAATCGGCGGCAAGCGAGAGGCTCACCGTCAGAAGAAAAAGCGCAAGACTCCTCATGATAGAAAGGCGGATGTACCGAGTTTTCAGTATAGCAGGAGCGGGACCGCGCCTTTTCCGCATGGGCACCGATTTCCCGGGGACATCCGCTCCCCCGGTGCCGGATGCAATCTCTCGGAGTTGGACGGATGGTGTGCTTCGTTGGTTTCTTGAATCCGCGGGCCCGGAACCCGGCGATGCCGTCTCTGTTCCGGGGTCTTGGGAGCTTGTTGAAAGACCTGGCGGGTAGCTACAGCTTTCGGCCGAGGATCGCATAGTCGAGACCGCCGAAGAAGGCCTCCCGGAATTCGGCGGGGAGGGTTTCCAGGGAGGGCATCGTTTCGGCGGCGGGCGAGAGGTGGAGAATCTCGATGTCTCCGAGACCGAACTCCTCCATATAGAAACGCAGCAAGGGCGACGGCACGGGCCGTGTGTGCGTGGGGTCGAGATAGAAGTGCGTCGCGAAGATGGCGAGGCACTCCGGGTTTGGAGTCTCGATCGCCAGCAGCCCGTTCCGGGCGAGCCGCGACGCCGCCAGCCGCACGAACTCCGGAATGCGACCGGGCGGGAAATGCTCGACAACCTGCGCACAGAAGATCCCGTCGAGCGACCCCTCGGGCAGCCCGGCGAGGTACGCGAAGATGTCGGCGGTTTCGGCGTTGAGCCCCTTTTCCCGGCAGATCGCGATCTGCTCCTCGCTCGAGTCGATTCCGCGGGCGTTGGCTCCTGCCTCCCGCATCAACTCGAGGAACTCTCCCCGGCCGCAACCGACGTCCAGCACCTCACCCAAACCTTGAAACAGGGGGACGTAGAAGCGCTGCTTTCCGCGGACGCTCTCTTCGGTGCCCCGAAAGCGGAAGGCGAAAGGAGCGTAGTCGAACGCGGGCGATACCGGCGCGGCTGGAACTGGGCTTGCGGGCGCGGCAGGCGGGGGCGCGGCGACACGCTGCCGCACAACCCTCAGCTCGTTGTGGATGAGTCGATCGTATTCGGTCCGGATCTTCTCCATGTCCGCCCAAAGTTTCCGCTGGATCTCCGTACCGGAACGATTCAGGGCACCCTCGAAGTCGGAGTGCTGCGCCCGCAACATGTCACGGAAGTTGGACTCCATCAGAGTGACGCGATGCTGGAAGGCGGATTGCAGATCGGCCACGCCACGCAGGAATTGCACCTCATTGATGGAGAGTTTGCGCTCCCACTCCTGGCGCCACTCGATCCAGTGAGAGCGGATATCCTTCAGCTCCCGCGCTTCCTGGATCGCCTCCGCGTTGGATTCAGCGAGCCGGACGAGAGCCCGGTTGTAATCATTGAGGGTCTCGATGAGCGCCTCAATGGTGTAGATCAGGGCGCGGTTGAATTCGATCTGTTCACGGACGTGCCAGTCGAGCAGGCGGGAGACGAGCTTCTTGGCCGACTGGACGATGGTATTCACCACGCCGGGCGGGCGCGGATTGACCGTTCCGATGGCTGCGACTTTCGCCTCGGCGGCATCGCGCGCGTGGACGAGCGGCAGAAGATCGGGCAGCGCCACGTCGCCGGGCGCCGCAGTCCGCGGGTAACGCGCGAGCACGCGCTCCCGAATCCCGCGGATCATCTCCGCCAATTCTTCGGCCTTCAAAGCCCCCGAGTTATCGTCGACGGCCACGGGACTTGCTCCAGGTCGCTGTCACCTTGGAATTGATGCCGCCACGCGGGGTAAACTCACCGATGACCGTCGCGGAGACGGGATTGCAGGCGGCGACGATGTCCCGCAAGAAGCGGTTGACGACATTCTCGTAGAAGATGCCGAGGTTGCGGTACGAGAGCTCGTACATCTTGAGCGACTTCAGCTCCAGGCAGAGCTTGTCGGGGACGTAGCGGATGGTAAGTTTGCCGAAATCCGGCAAGCCCGTTTTCGGGCAGACCGAAGTGAACTCGGGAATCACAATCTCGATCTCGTAGCCGGGGAACTGGTTGGGGAACGTCTCGATTTCGGGCAATCGGGCGTCAAGCCCGGCCCGTGCGTGTTCGTCGGTGTAGCCCTTTTTCATTGGGGAAGCAGCGTCCTTGCCAGCAGCTCGAGGAAGAGACCGACGTCGGTGATGACGCCGATGGCCTGGCCGGTGCCGCGATCGCTGACCTTGGTGGCCACGGCGGGATTGATGTCCACGCAGACAATCTTCACCCAGCTCGGAGACATGTTGCCGACGGCGATCGAGTGCAGCATCGATCCGAGGCAAAGCACCAGGCCGGCGCCCTTGATGTGTTGGGTGTAGGCGTCCTGCGCCTCGTTCATGTCCGTGATGGTCTCGGGGAGCGGCCCGTCATCGCGGAGGCTTCCGGCAAGGACGAACGGTGTACCGGTCTTGACACACTCGTAAAGAACGCCGCTGGTGAGCTTGCCCGATTCGACCGCCTGCCGGATGCCGCCCGCATGGTAGATGGCGTTGATGGCCCGCATGTGGTTGCGGTGGCCGTGCTCGGCCTGCCGGCCGTCGCTCTGCCGGACTCCGAGCGAAGTACCGTACAGAGCCGCCTCAACGTCGTGAACGCCGAGCGCATTCCCGCTGAGCAGGGCATGCACGTAGCCCGCGCGGATCAGCGCAGCCAGGGGCGTGGCGCCTCCGGTGTGGACCGTGACGGGACCGGCGACTACGACCACCTTCTGCTTCTGCTCCACAGTGTGACGGATGAGGGCGGCGGTCTGACGCACCGCCGTCTCCACTTGGCGCTCGGAAGAGATGCCGTTGGTCATGAAGGCGAACGAGAGCCGGTCACGTTCCTTGGACTCCGGGAGCACACGGATGCCGCGCATCCCGCAAACGACCTGGTCGCC
>JAEHDI010000814.1 GCA_016880505.1 Bryobacterales bacterium
CAGGATAGGGGAACGGAATCAGAGGCGCTTGACACGGCTGTGGCAGGCAACCCGCGGCGACGGTGGCGGACACGGTGAAGCCCGACACGGCGGGTCGTCGTCGAGCGTGGTCGAACCCGACTAGCCCTACGCGTACCACTGGCGCTGGCGGTTGAGCGGTCCGTTCAGGACATCGAGCGCGATATTCACGTCGTCGACGATCTGGAAGTCGTACATGCCGACACAGATGAAGTCGGCGCCGCTTTCGAAGGCGTACTTGAAGCCGACCTTCGGTTCGATCGCGCCCGCCGCCAGCGTTTTGAAGGCGATCCACGGCTGCTGTAGATCCTTCATATAGGCGGCAACCCCCTCCGGGGTCTCACACCAGATGTTGTCGGGCTTGCTCCAGTCAATCCCCTGCCAAGACTCCGGCTGGCGGGCGGACCAGTAATCGACCCGATGGAACGTCTTCATCCAGAAGTCGGGCTTCAGACCCTTCTCAACGCACCCGCGGATGGTCGCGAGCTTATGCCCACCAATCCCTGCCGGCAAGCCGTTCTTGCGAATGAGTTCGAGCCCCGCCGCGATCAGGTCGTACTTGCTTCCTTCCACCAGCCCGTCCGCTATCCCGCCGTGGAGATAGCAGGCGCTGGCGCCGGCATCGATCGACTGCTGGATCATCTTGAGCATGTCCCCGCCACCGCAGTCCGAGATGAACTGGATCTTGCCGCCGTTGCGCCAGTAGTCGTTAATCACACTGCAGAGCACGGGATTGGTCAGGATCGTGTTGACGCCGCAGGACTCGGCGATGTCGAACGTCTGGAAGATCTTGTTCTTGTTGTGATACGCGCGTACGAGTTTCGAGACGTAGATCAGGTCGCGAGCGTGGGCCCAGCCGCCCATCAGGTTGCCCCCCAAGATCATCCGGCTCAGCGTCAGGTTGCCGATTTTGGCGTATGGCAGCGTTCCCTTCAAGTCGCGGATGGTGGAAAACTGAAACGTCTTCATCGTTGCGCTTGCGACGGCGGTGTCTCCCGGATTGCGCTTGGCAGCCAGGTGGACTTCCTCGAAGCTCTTCCAGCCGTGCTTCTTCAGAACGGCAAGTACGAACCCGCCAAGAACCGGTACGCCGGCCATGCTGTAGATGAGCTGGCGGCGCGTGGGCGATTCCAGCAGCGCCGGCATCGGCTTGGGCGCGGTTTCTTCCTTGGGGCTCGCCACTTCGGCGGTGGCGCGGGCCTTGAGGCGGGAAAGCAGCACTCCGAGGCCGAACGTCGGCGCCGGATACGCGAACACGACCATCAAAGCGAACAGTTCAACCAGGTTCTTGTTCACGATGAGGTACTGGCCCTCGGCCACGCCGTTCGTCACCGGACCGAACAGCGGCGGGTAGGCGAAGTAATACAGCGCCAACAACGCGATGCCGCCGCCGGCCGACGCGCGCGTGAGGACGCCCATCATCAGGCCGAGCCCGACGAGCACCAATCCCCAGATGTTGAGCGTGTCGATCACACGGACCAGGCCGTCGTTCGACGCCATCCAGTGGAAGATGCCGGCGAACGGCCCGCTTGCGTAACGGAGATACGGTCCCGAGGTCCATCCGGGCGAGATGACCTTCGTCCAGCCCTCGTAAAGGAAATGCCAGCCGATCACGATCCGAACCAGGGCGAGCGGAAGCTGCCGGTAGGCCGTTTCGGTGGCGGTAAGAACGGGATGATTCCGCGCCATATCGCAAATCGTAGCACAAGAGCGACCTTCGCCTCTGGATATCCGTTTTTTGGGGCCGAAACGTGCCAAAAACGTGCCCAAAATTGGCTCAAAGTGCACATTTTTGTGCACTTATTTGCGGTTCTGCGGCCTCATCCTGGATGCAAAGCCGGCGGCGGCGGTGAAGTCGCGGGCGACGGGTTCGGAGAGGAGGTTGGCGCGGATGGATTCGAGCCGGGCGATGTAGGCGGCGAGGGCGGCGTCGATCTCGGCGGGGTTGGTCACAAGAATATCGCGCCAGATGTCGTACGAACTGAGGGCCAGGCGGGTCATGTCGGCGAGGCCGGGTCCGGCGGCGGCCAGATCGTTCGCGCCGTTCAGGCGGGTAGAGAGCGTAGCGGCGAGCGCGGTGGAGGCCAACTGCGGCAGGTGCGAAGTATGGGCCACGATGCGGTCGTGCTCCTCGGGGCCGAAGACGACCGGCACGGCGCCGATGCGCCGCACCCATTCGACGAACTCCGCCGCGGCGGGCGTCTCGAGCTCCGCAGGCACGGACGGCGTCAGCACGTAGGTACGGCCCTCGAACAGACCGGCTTCGGCTTCCTCCACGCCGCGCGTCTCCTTGCCCGCCATCGGGTGCCCGCCGAGAAACTGGCCGCGGTGGATGGCGCGGCGGGCGACATCCACGATCATGGCTTTGGTACTGCCGGCATCGGTCACGAGGGCGCCGGGCTTAAGCAGCGGATCGAGCAGGCCGATGGTCTGAAGGATACGCGTGATCGGTTGTGCGAGATAAACGAGGTCGGCTTGCGGAACGGCCTGTTCGAGCGGCAGGGCCTCATCGATCACGCCGATTCTCAATGCCGCTTCCACGGTGCGCGGAGAACTGACGCCGATGACGCGGCCGGTGAAACCGGCACGCCTCAACGCAAGGGCGAAGGAACCGCCGATGAGGCCGACACCAAGAACCGCGACAGTTTGCATGGTCAGAGTGCGCGGCCGACGACGGGGGCGATCACGCGAAGCTGTGCCATCAGCTCTTCGAACTGGATGGGTTCGAGCGACTGTGCGCCGTCGCTCAAAGCGTGCTCAGGCTCGGGATGCACTTCGATCAGCAAACCATCGGCGCCGGCGGCGACAGCCGCGCGCGCGAGGGCGGGCACATGGTCGCGGCGGCCGGTTCCGTGGGACGGATCGGCGACGATCGGCAAGTGCGACAGCTTCTTCACCACCGGAATGGCCGAGATGTCCATGGTATTGCGCGTAGCACTCTCGAATGTCCGGATGCCGCGCTCGCAGAGGATCACCTCGTAGTTACCGCCGGCCATGATGTATTCGGCCGACATTAGCAGCTCCTCGATGGTGGCTGAGATACCGCGCTTCAACAACACAGGCTTGCGGCGTTTGCCCAGTTCCTTCAGCAGGTTGAAATTCTGCATGTTACGCGCGCCGACCTGGAGGATGTCCGAGTATTCGGCGACGAGGTCGATCTGTGTGTGGTCCATCACCTCGCTGATGGTGAGCAGGCCGTGGCGGTCGGCGGCTTCGCGGAGGAGCTTCAAGCCCTCCTCGCCGAGCCCCTGAAAGCTGTAGGGCGACGTGCGGGGCTTGAAGGCGCCGCCGCGGAGGATGCGGCCCCCGGCACGTGCTACGAGCTCCGCGGAGCGCCCGATCTGGTCTTTATTCTCGACGCTGCACGGCCCGGCCATCACCACGACCCTGCCGGAACCGATCTCAGCGTCGCCGACCTTGACGACAGTACCTCCGGGGCGGAAGTGACGCCCGGCGAGCTTATACGGCACTGCGATGTGGCGGGCTTCCTGAACGCCATC
>JAEHDI010000010.1 GCA_016880505.1 Bryobacterales bacterium
CCGGCATGGTGGAACAGGTCCGAACACAGCAGGGTCCGCTGCGTCTCTTCGAACAGCAGCCCGGCATCCCAACCGTGGGGCAGGTGTTTGGTGGAGCAAAAACGGAAGCGATATCTCCCGGTGGCCAGCACATCTCCGTCGGCTAAGCCCCGGCAGGGGCGAATCGCGTAGTCGTCCACACCCACGATGGCGCCGACCAGACTGCAAGCGGCCTGCGCCGAGGGCGCCAGCTCGAGCCAGTGATTGAGCGCGCCGCACTCGTCCGACTCGAAATGGCTGAAGGCGATCCAACGCAGCTTGGACGGATCCAACACGCGGCCGACCGCTTCGCGCACCAGGGGGAACATACCGCGAAGGCCCGCATGAAACAGCAAAGGTTCATCGTCCTTGATCAGGAAGTGGTTGAACTGCAACTGGTACTCCGGCACGTACACGCAAATGCGATGCACGTCCGGCGCAATTTCATCGACTCTGGCGGTCACACCGCACCTCCCAGCCGGGATTCCTCTGTTGGACTCCCGAGCTCAACGTAGTGTATACCCATCCGCGTGTATACCCATCCGCCTCTCTTGGAGGCCCAAATTAGCGGATGAGTCAAACGTGGGCGGTGCGAAATTGGTACCGAGGTTTTCTCGTCTGAACCCGGTTTTGCAATGCTACTCCCCCCATCGCCAACGCCGTGAAATCGGTCGGTTTCGGGGTAGACTATGAGCGACAGCTACGCTGGAAGGGCGCGATGATCCCTCTCTTTGACAGCGAATCGTTACCGCCTTCCCAAGAGCCGTTGGAAGAAGGCGCCGTCCTCTTGCGCGGCTTCGCCACTTCGGAAACGCCCGTGCTGCTCGAAGAAGTGAACCGGATCGCGCAGGTCTCGCCGTTCCGCCATCTGGTCACGCCCGGCGGTTACACCATGTCTGTTGCGATGACCAGCTGCGGCCGCGTCGGTTGGGTATCCGACCGCACCGGCTACCGCTACGACCCCGCGGACCCGGACACCGGAGCGCCCTGGCCCGCGATGCCCGGGGCGTTCCTGGACCTCGCGGCGCGCGCCGCCACCGAGGCTGGGTTCCCCAACTACGACCCGGACGCGTGCCTGATCAACCGCTACGCCGCGGGCGCCAAACTCGGCCTTCATCAAGACCGTGACGAGAAGGACGCCTGGGCGCCGATCGTCTCCGTCTCCCTGGGCCTGCCTGCTGTATTCCTGTGGGGCGGCAAGCGCCGCTCCGATCCGCTGCGCAGGCTACGCGTCGAAAACGGCGACGTTGCCGTGTGGGGCGGTCCCGCACGCTTCGTCTATCACGGCGTCGCTCCGCTAAAGGACGGGCTGCATCCGCTGACCGGCGCGGTTCGCATCAATCTTACATTCCGAAAAGTGTTCTGATAAAACATGTCGAACACTCGGGACTGACACCAATTTCGCCGTTCTTGCGAAATTGGTGTCTGTACCGAGGTTTTCTCACCCTCTTCCTCAGCGAGCCGTACCAGCCTCTGCGTGCCTCATTTGTGGAGTGTCAATCTTGACTCTGCGCTCTAAGTGGCACAGGCCTTCAGCCTGTGCGCTCAGTCTCCTCATGGACTGCCCTATCCCGCCGGTGCTGCGCCGTGCGGGAGCCTGCAAGATGACTTCCGAGTGTGCCGTCTACCGCCCATGATGCCCGGTCGCTGCCTGCAAGAAAGATCTACGAGATGCCGACAGTTCGCCCGGAATGGCGACCGGGCGGAACACCCGTCGGGCTACCGCCCCGCATTTTCCCAAGCGGACATTCCCATCCGTAATGAGCACAAACAAAGAGCTTGCGAATCTCGAGAGTCAGCAGTTGCGTCACGAGGCCCCTTCACGCCGGAAGGGCTAGCTGGTGTAAACTTCCGATATATATCCTGCTCGGAGGGGGATCGGCGGGCTCACGGCGGCGACGTTTATCACCCTGCATCTGGTGCCGGTATTCTATGCCATTTGCGTGCTCGATCTGAAGATCGTGAAGTGGGCAGTCATCCGGGAGCGCGCTTCCGGCGCTGGCATGCATTTCGGAGAGGCGCCCATATGGCCGAACGTCTTTGTTCACGCATCGTCATTGTTGGCGGCGGCTTTGCCGGCGTCACGCTGGCCCAGCAGCTCGAACGCCTGACCGACAAGGAAACCGAACTGGTGCTGGTGTCAGCCGAGAACCACCTCGTTTTTAGTCCCCTGCTGGCCGAGACGGCGGGGCGCGAAATCTCCCCCGCACACGTAGTGGTGCCGGGGCGGCAGATGGTGCGGCGAACCCACTGGCTGACCGCCAGGGCCACCGAGGTGGATCGGGATGCCAACGCGGTGCACTACACCTCTCCCGGCGGCGAGCGGGGCGTGGTCCGCTATGACCATCTGGTTCTCGCATGTGGTTCGGTGGTCGATCTCAACACGGTGCCCGGTCTTGCTGCCTACGCATACCCGCTGAAAACCATCGGCGACGCGATCTTCCTTGGCAACGACCTGATCGGCCGATTGGAGGAGGCCGCTGTCCAGCCCGATC
>JAEHDI010000815.1 GCA_016880505.1 Bryobacterales bacterium
GATGTCCATCGGCAATCGCCGACGTCGCATCGAGCAGATATCCGTCAGGACAAGGTATTTGATCCATATGATCTGCGTTTTCCACGCCGGGCTTGCCCTCAAACCACGTCCGCGTCGCGCTCCGCTAGAAGTTCCCGCAACAAGGACCTGTGGCAGCGGCTCTCGTCCTGGCAGTAGCAGCCCAGCGACAGGTTTGTGTGATGCGACAGCGCCGCCAGTACGTCCAGTTCGCGGCTCCGGTCGGGCGCGCTCATCTCCCGCCGGAACTTCCGGCTGAATGCGGCCCACGCCCGCGCGTCCGCCGCTCCCAGCGCTTCCTGCACCAGTTCGGCGCTGGGCGACAGGTTCGGGAACCAGACGTCATAGTAGTCGAGCCGGGCGAAGTCAGACTTCGGAACGCCGCGCGGAGGCCGCCGCACCGTTCCGAGCCGCAAACCTTCGCCGGGCTTTCGAGGTGTGCCGAGTTGCACAATGAAGATGGACATAAGTCCCCCAACGCCAGTGTGCCACGTGGCGCACCCGGCCGGCCCGCCTAGCTACGGGATGACGCCTTGGCACACGGGTGCTG
Source organism: Bryobacterales bacterium (assembly GCA_016880505.1). Lineage (GTDB taxonomy): Bacteria > Acidobacteriota > Terriglobia > Bryobacterales > Bryobacteraceae > JAEHDI01. The sequence goes on from JAEHDI010000815.1 coordinate 569, forward strand.
CTCCTCTGGAGGGCCGTTTCGGAAAGCTCTGGAAGAGTGGCCCGTCAACCGCCCCTGCTGTTTGCATGAGAGCCCGAAAGCACACGCCGACATTCAAGATAGGCACGAGTAAACAGTACAATTGCACCTGATCATGACTACCGCGATCTGTCTGTTCGCTTTTGCGCTGAGCGCCGCGCAGATTCAGGGGTGGAACGTGCTGTTCGGCCACGCCCCGTTCGAGAAGGCCTCGACCATGGCTCTCGGCCAACTGGACAAAGTACAGCGCACCGTCAACGAGGCGAGCGAGAAGGCCATTGGCGCCCTCGGCACGCCGGCCGACGTCGAGCGGTTCAAGGCCGCCACCCGCGCGAAACTTCTCACCGCTCTTGGACCGTTCCCGACGCGCACGCCGCTCAATGCCAAGCTAACCGGCGTACTGGAGCGGGAAGGCTACGCGGTCGAGAAAATCATCTTCGAGAGCCGCCCCCGGTACTACGTGACCGCCAACGTCTATGTCCCGCGCCGCCACAAGGCGCCGTTCCCGGCGGTACTGTGCCCGGTGGGCCACTGGGGACAGGGTAAGGCGTACGAAGACTACCAACGGCTGGCCATTTATCTGGCGCGGCGCGGCTTCCTGGTGCTGGTGTACGACCTGCCGGGCCAGGGCGAGCGGCTCCTCTATTACGATTCCGTCCTGGGCAAGTCGCTGATCGACCCGGGAACGAGCGAGTATTATGTAACCGTCGAGCACGGAACAGCGATCGGTCAGACGACCCTGGTGAGCGGCAACCTGGGCGGCTACCTGATCTGGGACGGGATTCGCGCGCTGGATTACCTGTTCGAACGCAAAGACGTGGACCGCGAGAGGATCGCCTGCACGGGCACCTCGGGCGGCGGCGTGCAGACGGAGATGCTTTCGGCGCTCGACGAGCGAATCAAGGTGTCGATTCCCGTCTCTTACGGCGGATGCGCGGCGGACCATCCCGACAACGAGACGCTGACGATGACGGACGTCGATCTGCTGATCGCTCCGCGGCCTCTGCTGATGATGAACGCCACGGGGGATTCGTCTTCCGGAGTGATCGGGAAACAGAAACGCCACGACGCCATCGCGCGGGTTTATCAAACGCTGGGCGTGGGCGACCGCACGCAGTTTCTGATCGGCGAGGGGCGGCACGGCTATCTTCAGAACCTGCGGGAGGCGGCGTACCGGTGGCTGAGCCGCTGGCTGCGGCTGGCGGAACCGGAGCCAGCGAGCTACGAGGAGCCGTCCACGGCGATCGAGTCCGGAGCCGACCTGGCGGCCACAGAGACCGGGCAGGTCCGCACGGCGCTCGGCGGCGAGTCGATCCTGTCCCTGAACCGTGCTGCCGCGGCTTCCCTTCGCTCCAGAGCGACGGCCCCGGACCGTGCCCGGAACAACGCAACGTGGCGGCAACAACTGCTTAAGGACATCACAGTGCGGATTCGTGTGCCGGAAGAGAGAGCACCACTAAATCCCCAGGTGCTCGTGGGTATCGACAAGGGATCGTACTTTCTCGAAAAACTGGTTTACTACAGCGAACCTGAGGTCTACATCCCCGCCCTTCTGTTTCTTCCGAAGAAGCAAGGGCCCTCGCCGGCGGTGGTGTTCGTGAACGAGGCGGGCAAGAGCGCGGATGGAGTGCCAGAGAGTTACCTGGAACCGCTGGTGAAAGCGGGGTACGTGGTGCTGGCTGTGGACCCTCGCGGAATGGGAGAGACGGCCCCGCCGACCGAGGCGCCGTACAACCTGCGCGACTACCGGGGGTTTTCACAGGACTCCGAGGTAGACCTGTTCTACGGAGCGCTGCGCGTGGGCAGGACGATCCTCGGTCTCCGCGTGCTCGATGTGCTGCGTGGCTTGGACTATCTGGAAACGCGTTCGGAAGTGGACCGGAAGCGGTTGTCCGTCATCGGCCATGGAGCGGGAGGCCTGTTCACGCTGTACGCGGCAGCGCTGGATGAAAGGATCCGTTCGGCCGCTTGCACAAGAACTCTGGTAACGTATTCGGCCATTCTGGAAAGCGACCTGTACAGGCACCGTTACAGTGGGTTTGCGCCGCGGGCGCTCGAGGCCTTCGATCTTCCGGACGTGGCGGCGCTGGTGGCGCCGCGACCGCTGCTGATCCTGAATCCGGTGGACCAGCTTCAGGAGCGGGTCGCCCCGGAGAAGGCGCGGCTGAGTTATGGGTCGGCGGGTTCGAGCGTCGTCGTGAGACAGGCCGATTCCACCGCCGAGGCTGTGGGAGAGTACTTGAAGCACTTTGGCAGGCGGTGAGGGCCGTGACCCGATAACGGAACGGCAGATCCGACAAGATCAAGTGAACTGGGCTTCAGGAATCAGAGAACTGCTGACGATTCAGTAGATTACTCTTGACTTGACCGTGATCGGTCCTGACTCGGAAGTTGGCCCGAGACCGCGTTTGCAGGCGTGACGGAGTTGGCACGCCCAGACATAGCTGAGTTTCGGCGGGCACTCGAACACGACCCACTCCCATTCCGGCGGCGCGATACTGGTGTGTTCGATGAGCACACAGCATCCTTCGCAATGCGCAGGCGAGGTCCACGATCTGCGCTCCGCGCTGACTTTCCTGCAGGGTTTGCCTCAGCATCTCCATGCGACCCGGGAGCCGGTTGATCCCTACCTGGAGCTGGCCGGGGTGTACCGGCTCGCGGGTGCGGGCACTCCGATCGCGCCGCCAACCCGCATCGGGCCGGCGATGCTGTTTGAGAACGTGCGGGGATATCCCGAGGCGCGCATCCTGGTCGGGGTGTTCGGCAGCCGCGAGCGAACTGCGTTGCTGCTCGACACGACAGTGGACCGTCTGCCGTTCCGATTGATGGAGGCGGTGGAGCGTCCAGTTCCGGCGACGGTGGTTGAAGGCACGAGCGCACCGTGCCAGGAGGTGATCCACCGGGCGCCCGTCGACGTGACGCGGCTGCTTCCGGTGCCCAC
>JAEHDI010000816.1 GCA_016880505.1 Bryobacterales bacterium
CCGGGTGTCGAACAGGTGACGCCCGCGGGCAGTCTCCGCCGCGGGAAGGAGACGGTGGGCGATCTTGACCTGCTCGTGACGGGACCGGGCGCCACCGCCACGATCGAGCGGTTTATCACACACCCGAAAGTAAGCGAGGTGCTCGGCAAAGGGGCCAACAAGGCGAGCGCCAAGTTCGGGCTCGAAGGAATGCAGGTGGACGTTCGCGCGCTTCCGCGTGAAAGCTATGGGGCCGCACTCCAATACTTCACGGGCAGCAAGGAGCACAACGTCGCCCTGCGCACTCGAGGCGTGCGGATGGGCTTCAAGCTGAGCGAGTACGGCCTGTTCCGCACCGATGACGAATCGAGAGTGGCCGGAGAGACGGAAGAGGATGTGTACCGCGCGCTCGGGCTCGCCTGGATTCCTCCCGAACTTCGGGAAAACCTCGGCGAGATCGACGCCGCCGAAGAGGGCCGGCTCCCCAACTTGGTGGAACTCCGGGACATTCGCGGCGACCTGCACATGCATACGGTCGAGAGCGACGGCCGGGCGACGCTCGAGGAGATGGCCCAGGCGGCGCGGGAGCTCGGATACAAGTACATCGCCATCACCGACCACTCGAAAGCGCTGGCGATGGCCAACGGCCTCGATGAGAAACGCGCGGTGTCGTTCGCCCGGCAGGTTCGGGAGCTGAACAAGGATGGCCTCGGGATTCGTGTGTTTTCGGGCCTCGAGTGCGACATCCGGCGCGATGGGTCGAGGGATCTGGCCGGCGATGCACTGGCCGAACTCGACCTGGTTATCGGCAGCGTCCACAGCTACATGGGCCTCGAATCGGCCGAGATGACAGACCGGCTCCTACGGGCACTTGAAAGCCCTCACCTTCGAGTTATCGGGCATCCGACCGGGCGCGTTCTGCTCCACCGTGATGCGTTTCCGTTCGATTTCGAACGTATTGCCGCCGAAGCGGCCCGGCGCGGTGTGTGCTTCGAGATCAACGCCAGCCCCGAACGGCTGGACCTCGACGCTCCACTGCTTCGCTCCGCGCAGGCAAAAGGAGTGCGCTTCACGATTTCAACCGACGCACATCACCCGAAGCATCTCGCGAATATGAAGTACGGCGTGCTGACGGCGCGGCGCGGCTGGCTGGCGGCGGATGATATCATGAATACACGTTCCCTGGAACAGTTCACCCGGTTTTTACGTAAGAAGTAAGGGCGTGCCGGCGGCACCAAGAGGCGCCGGCAAGCGGAGCCGTTCCAGAATCAAGGAGCTTCATGAGGTCAATATTCGCGATGCTTGTGCTCTGCGCTGGAGCCGCCGTGGTTAGTGGTTCCGATTTCCGAATCCTTTTCGAGAAATACCAGTTGAAGAATGGCATGCGAGTGATCCTCGCGCCCGACAAGGCGGTGCCTGTGGTGAGCGTCTACGTGATCTACGGCGTGGGCGCCAGGTCCGAAGAGAAGGGCCGCACGGGCTTCGCCCACCTGTTCGAACACATGATGTTCCAGGGCTCGGCGAATGCGGGCAAGGGACAGCATTTCAAACAGGTCGAGTCCAACGGGGGCACGTTGAACGGCTCCACGCATCCCGATTTCACTGACTATTTCGAAGTGTTGCCGGCGAACAAACTGGCTGTGGGGCTGTGGCTCGAATCGGACCGCATGCGCAGCCTCGCCATCACTGAGGAAAACCTCACGAACCAGAAGGAGGCGGTCAAACAGGAGCGGCGGCTGTCGTTCGACAACCAGCCCTATGCCACCGCCATCGTCGACCGCTGGCCGCTGATCGCATTCCGAAACTGGAGCAATTCGCATTCCCTGATCGGTTCCTTCGAGGACTTGAACGCGGCCACGGTGGACGACGTAGCGCGGTTCTTCAAGGTCTACTACGCGCCCAACAACGCCGTGCTCGTGCTTTCCGGGGACATCGACATTCCGGCAGCGAAGAAGCTCGTCGAAACGTACTTCGGAGACATCCCCGCGCAGCCGCAGCCGAAGCATCCCGACCTGAGCGAGCCATCCGAGGTGCAGGCGCAATCCGAGGTGTACCGCGACCCGCTGGCGCAGGTGCCGGCGGTAGTGGTCGGATATCCGGGACCGGAGCGCCGGTCCGCGGAGTTCTACGCGCTGGCGATGCTGGACGTGGTCCTGACCGGCGGCGAGAGTTCCCGTTTCCAGCAGAATCTCGTCAAAGGCAAACGGTCAGTGGTTCAGTTCGAGGCAAATCTCGGCTGGCCCTTCGCCGCGTCGAGCGACTACAAGCACCCCGGTCATTACGCGATGATGCTGCTGCACAATCCGAAGTTCTCCGGCAAGGAGATCGCCGGCCAGGTGCAGGAGGAGATCGCCGCCATCCAGAAGGACGGCGTACCGGCGAAGGAACTCGCGCGCGTGCGCACGTTCCTCCGCTCCTCGCGCATTAGCGGGCTGCAAAGCTCGCTCCGCCGCGCCATGCTCCTTGGCCAGTACGAGCTGCTGGACGGGAACCCGGACTACATCAATTCCGAGATGGATGCGTTCCTCTCGGTGACGCCCGAGCAGATCCAGGCCGCAGCGCGCAAGTACTGCGTCCCCGAGAAACGATTCACGCTGGAAATCGTGCCGGCGCCGCCAGCCGAAAAAGCCGAACCCAGCGCCCAGAAGACGGGGAAGTAGGCGACCATGACCAAGGCCTTGCTGACCGCATTTGCAGTGATTGCCGCCATGAACCTTTCCGCTCAGACTATTGATCGAACCAAGCCGCCCGAAACGGGGCCGCTTCCCACTTTCAAGCTTCCGCCGGTCTTCGAGACGAAGCTGGACAACGGACTCCTAGTGGTGCTGGTCGAAGACCGCCGGTTTCCGCTGGTAACGGTGCGTCTCGGATTTCAGGCAGGATCGAAGTTCGACCCTGCCACGCTGCCCGGCGTCGCCGAGGCTGCCGGGTCGCTGCTGACCGAGGGAACCAAGACGCGCGCTTCGCGGCAAATCGCCGAGCAGCTTGCCGAGATCGGCGGAGCGCTCAGCGCGAATGCGGGCCCGGATTCGCTGGTTGTGTCCGGCAACGCGCTCGCCGAGCATACCGCCACCCTGCTCGATCTTCTTGCCGACGTAGCGCAAAACGCCAGTTTCCCCGACGAGGAAGTGCAGATCTTCAAGGCCAGGCGCACGCAGGAACTGCTCGCGCAACGGTCCCAAGCGGATTTTTGGGCCGACGAGAAGATCGCGGAAGCCGTCTTCGGAACGCACCCGTACTCACGGACGAATCCGACGCCGGAGTCCGTCGGAAAGCTGAAGCGCGAACTCCTCGCCGATTTTCGTGACCGGCTTCTCGCCCCGAACAACGCCGTGCTGATCCTTCTCGGATCTCTGCCACCCAGAAAGGAGGCGCTGGACCTGATCCGCACGAAGCTCGGCGCCTGGGGACAGCGTCCGCTGCCGCCGGCGCCGGAGCCGAAATTTCCAGAGTCCAAGCGAAGCGTGACTCTCGTAGACCGCCCGGGCTCAGTGCAGGCGGACATCCGTGTCGGACAGCTTGCCATCGACCGGCTGAATCCGGACTACTTCCCGATGGTGGTGGCCAATACTGTTCTCGGCGGCGGCACCAGTTCCCGGATGTTCATGAACATCCGCGAGCAAAAGGGATTCGCTTACGACGCGCACAGTTCGCTGCAACCACGGCGGAACGCGGGGCTGTTCACGGCCGTGACGCAGGTGCGGAACGAGGTGATCGGCGAGGCGATGGAGGCGGTCGATCAGGAACTCCGAGCGATGGCGGAGAAGCCCGTGGAGGTGGCCGAACTGACCAACGTCAAGAACTATCTGAGCGGAGTTTTCGTGCTCAGCCTCGAGACCCAGGGCGGTCTGGCCAGCCAACTCAGTAATGTCAGGCTCATGGGCCTGCCGAACGACTATCTCGAACTCTACACGACGAAGGTGCGATCGGTGGAGCCTCAGCAGATTCAATCGGTAGCAAAGAAGTACATCAGCCCTGAAGACGCCCGTGTGGTGGTCGTCGGCGACGCATCGAAACTCCGCCCGGCGCTTGAGAAATACGGTCAAGTGGCGGTCGTCAAGGCGGAGTAATGAAGCTCGTCTCGTCGACGGAGAAATACCGCTGTGAGATCTTTTGGGTCACCGAGGATCGCGCGGTGGACCCGGACGGGTTCGAAATTCACCGGGCGATCGTGCAGCACCGCGGATCGGCGGTGATGATGCCGGTCGACAAGCGCGGTCGGATCCTGCTCGTGCGCCAATACCGTTTACCCGCCGGGAAATCGCTTTGGGAGTTGCCGGCCGGCAAGGTTGATGAGGGCGAGAAGGTTCTCGCGGCAGCCAGAAGAGAGCTTGCCGAGGAGACCGGCTATCGCGCGCGCCGCTGGAAGAAACTACTGTCGTTTTTTGTGAGTCCCGGTTACGTCGCCGAGAGAATGACCATCTTCGTGGCCACCGATCTCGTCGAGGGCGAAGCGTCGCCGATGGAAGATGAGCGGATCGAGTGCCGCTGGTTCGCGCCGAGCGAAGTGGACTCGATGATCCGCTCGGGCCGGATCGCCGACGCAAAGACGATCGTCGGATTCCTCGCCTGGCAACGTAACCGGAGGGCGAAGAAGTAAACTGAACCAGCCCGCCATGGATTTCAACGATTTCCTCAAGAACTCTCCTCAACACAATGCTGTCGCGTCAGTTGTTCTGCTCGTGGTTGTCGTGCTGCTTCGGTTTATCCTGCGGCGGGCCGTTCTGCGCAATGTTTCACAGCCGGAACTGAGGTTGAAATGGCTGGTCAACATCCGCAATGGGCTGCTGATCGGCTTCGTTCTGGGGCTGGGGTCGATCTGGGCCGAGGCGCTGCGGCCATTCGCCGTCTCGGTGGTCGCGCTGGCCGTCGCGTTCGTGATTGCAACAAAGGAGCTGATTCAATGCGTCAGCGGCTCGGTGGTGCGCGCGACGGGGAAGTTTTACTCGATCGGAGACCGAATCGAAATCGGCGGCTACCGCGGCGACGTGATTGACCAAAGCCTGCTCAGCACGACGATCCTCGAAGTGGGTCCGGGCCGGGCGTTCCACATGTACACGGGCCGAACAGTGACCTTTCCGAACAGCCTGCTGCTGACCGCTCCCGTCCTAAACGAATCTTCGACCGACCGTTACGTCGTGCACGCGTTCATGATCCCCTTGCGCGCGGACGAGGACTGGAAGAGGGCCGAGGCGATTCTGCTGGAGGCCGCAGGCGTCGAGTGCGCGCCGTTTCTGGAAGATGCGAAGAACCACATGGAGATGCTGGAGCACACGCACGGCTTCGCCAGTCCCTCGGCGGAGCCGCGTGTGGCCGTGCAGATCTCGGACCCGGGATCGATCCGCCTCATGCTGCGTATCCCGTGTCCCGTGGGACGGCAGGGACGCATCGAGCAGGCGATACTGCGACGTTTCCTGGGGAAGTTCCACGGAGAGAATGAGTCAGGGAAGGGCTGATCGTTCAACGCAAGGGCTGGATTCACCACGGAGACACAAAGAACGCAAAAGGAGGCCGGCCAGGGGGCCGGCCGCGGACGTAGGCGTCCGCCCTACATGCGCC
>JAEHDI010000817.1 GCA_016880505.1 Bryobacterales bacterium
GCTCAAAAGCTAGATGAGATCGAGGCCCGCTTTGAGGAGCTGACCCGCCAGATGGCCGATCCGGCTGTCATCAGCGACTCCGAGAACTACCGTAGGACCACCAAGGCGCACTCCGAACTGGAAGAGGTTGTCACGAAGTACCGGGAGTGGAAGCGGGCGGAGTCGAACCTCCGCGAAGCCCGTCCCATGCTCGAGGAGTCCGACCCCGAGTTGCGGACGATGGCCGAAGAGGAGGTCGCTCGCCTCGAGCCGGAACTCGAGCGGCTGGAGCAGGAGCTCAAGGTCCTCCTCCTGCCCAAGGACCCGAACGACGACAAGAACGTCCTTCTCGAGATCCGCGCGGGTACCGGCGGCGACGAAGCCACGCTCTTTGCCGCCGAGATCTTCCGGATGTACACGCGGTACGCCGAGTCGCAGGGCTGGAAGGTGGAAATCAGCTCGGTCAGTGATTCGGCGGTCGGCGGAGTTAAGGAAGTGATCGCGCTGGTGAGTGGGGACAAGGTGTACAGCAAGCTGAAGTACGAAAGCGGCGTGCACCGCGTGCAGCGCGTGCCGGTGACCGAGCAGCAAGGGCGCGTCCACACATCGGCGATCACGGTAGCGGTGCTGCCCGAGGCAGACGAGGTCGAGGTCCAGATCGACCCGAAGGATATTCGCATCGATACGTTCTGCTCATCCGGTCCGGGCGGGCAGTCGGTGAATACGACCTACTCGGCGGTGCGCATCACGCACCTCCCAACGGGGTTGATCGTCTCCTGCCAGGACGAAAAATCGCAGATCAAGAACAGGGCCAAGGCGATGCGTGTGCTGCGTTCGCGGCTCTATGAAATCGAACTCGAGAAGCAGCAAGCCCAGATCGGCGCCGAGCGGCGTAGCATGGTGGGCACGGGCGACCGCAGTGAGAAGATCCGCACCTACAACTTTCCCCAGAACCGCGTCACCGACCACCGTATCGGACTCACACTGCACCAGCTCGACCTGATCATCGACGGCCGTCTGGACGTGATCATCGACGCGCTGTCCACGTACTACCAGGCCGAGAAGCTGAAGCAGCAGACCGCGCCCGCCGGCGCCCCCCATGACAGTTCACACCGCACTCCGGCAGGGGTCCAGACTTCTTGAGGAAGGTCACGTCCCGGCACCGCGCCTGACGGCGGAAGTACTGCTCGCCAGGGCCCTCGGCTGCGAGCGTAGCCGCCTCTATTCCCATCCCGAGGAAGAGCTGAGCGATCTCGCCAGGTTGCACTATGGCCGCTATTTGCACGAGCGGTTGCGAGGCAAGCCTACCCAGTACATCACGAAACGCCAGGAGTTCTACGGACGCGAGTTTGAGGTCACGCCGGAAGTGCTGATTCCCCGCCCGGAGACCGAGCACGTGGTGGAGACGGCGCTGGCGCATTCCAGCCCGGGACGGCGGGTTGTGGATGTGGGTTGTGGGTCCGGGGCAATCGCGGTGACGCTGCGACTGGAGACCGGCGCGGAGGTGTGGGGGACGGACATCTCGCAGGCGGCGCTGGTGGTGGCAGCGCGGAACGCAACGACGCTGAGTGCGGAGGTTCATCTGATCGCGTGCGATGTATTGGACGCCGTTGCGTCCCGTAGCGTGGATCTGGTCGTTTCCAACCCACCCTATGTGGCGCTTCACGAAGCGCCGGGGCTCCAGCGCGAGGTACGCGACCACGAGCCACACGTGGCGCTGTTCTCCGGCGAGACCGGCTTCGAGATTTACGAGCGCATTGTCGCCGACGGCGCGCGCGTGCTGAAC
>JAEHDI010000818.1 GCA_016880505.1 Bryobacterales bacterium
CTCACAACTCAACCACAACTCTCGCATCTCGCATACGTCGAGCGAGGGACCGTGCAAACAAAGCCGGTTCTATTCAGCAGGGGACAGCCCAAACTCCGTAGCGCGCGACCGCCCGACAACTGGCAACATTCCTAATCGGTTACAGCGGCGCCCGTCCGACCGGCCGATGCCTGGGTTAGGTCAAGTGGGGCAAATTACTACACCCTGGGTGAAAGTGCGCAAACGTGATGTTGAAAAAATCAACATTAGCTTGGCCTGCTGGAAAAAGCGATAATGGCGGAACTTCGTGCCCTGGATCCCTGAATTCCAAACAGCGGCCCATGCCAGCCCGTCAAACCGAGATAGCGATGAACGATTCCGCGGACGAAGAGCTTCTGGGGCAGATGGTCTCGGGTAGCGAGGCGGCCTTCGTGGCGCTATACCGGCGATGTCAAGGACCGACGTACCGATTTGCGCTGCAAATGAGCGGGAGCCGGGAGATCGCCGAGGAAGTGACGCAAGAGGTCTTTGTGACGCTGATACATTCCGGAGGCCGGTATGACCCATCCCGAGGTCCTTTCCTTTCCTGGCTGCTCGGGATTGCACGCAATCACGTTCTTCGCTGCCTGGAGCGGGAGAGGAGATACGTCGGCGCGGAGGAGGGCGACTTCGAACGGGACGATCCGCCCGAAGCAGAGGACCCGCTGGCGGAACTGAGTCGGGAGGAGGCGCGCCGGACCCTCAGGGAAGCGATTCCACTGCTGCCCATTCGTTACCGGGAGGCGATTGTGCTGTGCGACCTGCAGGAAATGAGCTATGAGGACGCTGCGAGGACGCTGGATTGCGCGGTGGGCACGGTGCGGTCCCGGCTGCACCGCGGCCGCGCGCTGTTAGCGGCGAAGCTGCGTGGCCGGGAGAGGTGTCTATCATGACGGACCACGAATCGGAGAAGGTTGGATCACTACTCCGAGAGCTGGCCTCCGGGATGGCGGCGGAGCAGTCGCCGGTGGAACTCGAAGGCAGGCTTTTGGCTGCATTCAAGCGCCATCGGGCCGCCCGGTTCCGGCGAAGGGCGGCCGCGGCGGGGCTGATCGCGGCGTCCATCGCGATTCTGGTATTCGCGGCGCGGCTCGTGGGCGACCGCGACGTGGCTCCCGCGCCGCAGACGGCGTCCGCGCCGATCCCCGAACCGGTCAAAGCGCCGGCTGCGATGGCGCCGGAGACGGCTCCGCAGCGGCGGCCGGAAGCGCGAATGACCCGGACGGCACGCCGGCCCCGGGCGGCAGCGAGACAGCGCGATCTCGAAGTTGCCACGGGGTTCATCCCGGTCGCGGGCGGGGACATGCTTGGGTCGCTCGACCGCGGGTATCTCGTGCGGGTCGAGTTGCCCCGAACGGCGCTGCGGAGTTTTGGCCTTCCGATGAACGAGGACCGGGCCGCCGAGAGAGTCATGGCGGACGTGCTGATGGGAGAAGACGGACTGGCACGAGCCATCCGCTTCGTGCAGTAAGGGAGAGATGATGATGATGATGAAAACAACGCTTGGCTGTGCAGTGGTGCTGGCGTCCGCCGCCGTGGCGGCCGGACAGACGGCGCCGCAGACGGAAGAACGGCGCGTCCGGGTCGTCCGGCACGTCACTGCAGAAGGCGGGACGGCGCCGGCCGAGCCGGTGGCGGACGTGGTGGGTTTCGTGTCGAGCGAGTTTGCGTGGCGCGACGGCCTCGTGAAGGGTGCTCCATATTCGGCGGAAGCGATCACGGAAACGACCCAGATACTCGCGGACGGAAACCGCATTGTGAACAAGAACAGCGCTCTCGTTTACAGGGACAGTGACGGCCGCACGCGACGTGAGCAGACGCTAAGCCACGTCGGTCCGTGGGCGTCGCAGAACCCCCTGACTCGGATCTTCCTCAGCGATCCCGTGGCCGGCGTCAGCTACATTCTGGAACCGGAGAACCGTGTAGCACGCAAGACCGCCCTCCCACCGAGGCTCATGGAGGAGAAGGGCGTGGGAGAGCACGCCGTCGCGGGCGAGTTCAATCTGCCCTTGCCGCCGCCCCCGCACGGAGAGGCCCCGAACATCATGTTCCTGGCGCACGGGGACAATACTCATTTTGCGCTTGCCGGTGGGAAAGCGGAGCACAAAAGCGAATCACTAGGCAAGCAATCCGTCGAAGGAGTAATGGCGGAAGGAACCCGTACGACGATGACCATTCCGGCCGGC
>JAEHDI010000819.1 GCA_016880505.1 Bryobacterales bacterium
ATGGCTTTCTGCACCAATTGCGGCGCATCCGTCAGTGGCACGTTTTGCTCTCAATGCGGCACTCCGGCCAGCGGCGGAACACCGCCAGCCGGAGTGGCGACGGACATCCCGCCTGCGCAAAGCCAAGTACCGGCGAAGCGCAGGATGGGACCGCTCGGGTGGATCTTAATCGTTGTGCTCGGGTTGTTCGTCCTGGTAACGCTGGTGGTGGTGGGTGGCGGGCTCTTCGTTTATCACAAAGCCAAACAGGCCGGAGTCGATCCCGAACTGATGAGGAGCAACCCCACGCTTGCGATTAGCAAGATGATCGCCGCCACGAACCCGGACGTGGAAGTGGTCAGCGTCGACGAGGGCAAGGGTCTCATTACGCTGAAGGAAAAGAGCACCGGAAAAACGGTCACGATGAACTTTGAGGACGTCAAGCGCGGGAAGATCGTCTTCAAGGAGGAAGGGGGCGAGGGCGGGACGGCGACGATGGAATTCGGGACCGGTTCCGAAAAATTGCCAGACTGGATTCCTCCTTACCCCGGGGCGAAGTTGGCTGGGAGATTCGTGATGAAGGGGGCCGAGGGCGAGGGCGGCACGCTTCATTTCACCACCGGGGATGCGGCCGTCAAGGTGATCGCATTTTATGCGGAGGCTCTCAAGCAGGGTGGCATGAATGTGACCACCAACGAATCGGGCGAGGGCGGGTCAGTGACAGGCACGGACGAAGCGACGGGCCGCACTGTCGCGGTGATCTTGAACCCGGGGTCAGGGGAGACCACCGTGAACATCACGTTCGGCACGAAGAAGTAGGCGATTTCAGGCTGGTTTCGCGCTATCCTAGCCGTTTGATGCCCAGGAAAGTACTGATCTTCGGAAACGCTGGACAGCTCGGCGTCGAACTGGTGCGGGAGTTCACGAACCGGGGATACCGGGTCGCAGGGTATGACCGGGCGGAGGTCGACATCACGGAAGGATCGCGTGTGGAGGACTGCGTCGCGCAGTTCGATCCCGCCGTGGTGATCAACGCTGCCGCCTACAACCAGGTGGACGTCGCGGAGAAGGAGCCAGCGCCCGCGTTCGCGGTGAACGCATTGGCGGTGCAGAACATCGCGGTAGCATGCCGGCAAGTGGGCGCCCGGCTGGTGCACTACTCGACGGATTACGTTTTCGACGGGACCCTGGGGCGTCCTTATACCGAAGAGGATACTCCGCGGCCGCTCAACGCGTATGGCGTTTCCAAACTGGCCGGGGAGTTCTTCGCGCGGGCATACCTGGAGCATCCGTTACTGATCCGGACGTCGGGTGTATTTGGGCCCGGCGGGCTGGCAACGGCACGGGGGAATTTCGTCGAGGTAATGCTCCGCATCGTGACGACCGGCCAGCCGATCCGCGTGGTGGAGGATCATTTCGCGTCACCGACGTACGCGCCCGCACTTGCGTCGAGGACGGCCGACCTTGTGGAGAAGGACCTCTCGGGGCTGTTTCACATCGGAGGCGGCATGGCGACCTCCTGGTTCGAATATGCGAAGGTGATCTTTCAGGCCGCCGGGCTTACGCCGAGGCTTCATGCGACCAATGAGCGCGAGTACCGGACGGCTGCGCGCCGGCCGAAGTACTCGGCGCTTTCCAACGCAAAGATGGAAGCTGCCGGGATTGCACCCATGCCGCCGCTATCGGAAGCGGTCGAGGACTACCTGAATCGGCGCGAGGGCTGGATCACGAAGAGCCGGACTTGACGGCGTAGTATCCCTTGCGCGCCTGGACCTTCAGGTCCTTCCGGGCGGTGTCCACCTCGAGTCGCCGGAATGAACCGTCCTTGGCGGGATTCACGGGCGAGTATCCGATCGAGTACTGACTCCGCATCTCCTCCTGAATCTGCTTGAAGATGTCGTCGAGAGTGTTCTTCTTGCTCACTTTGAAGAGGCGGCCTCCGGTCTCCTCGGACATTTTCCGAAGGGCCGAGTCGTTCCCGCCGCCGAAGGAGAAGCCGCCCTGGTAGTAGGCCGATGGGTCGTAGTAGTAGATGCTGTAAACGATCGCATCGGCTTTCTGAGCGGCCTCGACCGCCTGTTCGAGTTTCATCCGGCTGCCGGTGTCAATACCGTCCGTGATGAGCACAATCGCTTTGCGGCCGACCTCACCGCGCAATTTCTCGTTCGCCGCCAGATACACAGCGTCGTGGAGCACGGTTCCCCGAGGTTGCGAGATCGTGGGGACCGGGCCTGGCAGAGGTCCGCCGACGGCGCCTCGCACGTGGAGCTCGTCGAGGCCGTTACGCAGGAGCGTTTGAGAATTTGTGTAGTCCTGCAGAAGCTCGACCTCGGGGCCGAAGCTAATGAGGAACGCCATGTCTTTCTTGCGCAGCACTTGGGAAAAGAACTGCACCGCGGCGCGGCGCTCAATCTCGATCAGGTGCTCCTGGCTCTTGCTCACATCAACGAGGAGTCCGAGGGTGAGCGGAAGGTCGGATTCACGGGCGAAGTAACGGATCTCCTGGGCCTTGCCATCTTCCTTGACGATGAAATCGTCTTTGCCGAGGGTGGAGATGAGACTGCCACGCTTGTCGCGGACGGAACAGAGGATGTGAACAACGTCGACCTCCACCTTGATCGTGGGGGTGTCCTGAGGTTCCTGGGCCGGCGCGACGAGCATCGCGGCGACGGTGACGGCGAACAGATTGAGGGGCCTCATACCGGTACAATGACATATTGTTGGATGCATCCGCCGCTGATTGTGTTACCGATGCGTAAGGCGCTGGCGCATTTGAAGCGGGCCGATCCCGTGCTGGCTCGCCTGATCGGGGAGATTGGGCCATGCCGCATCCGGTTCATCGAGCCGGACTTCGAGGCGCTGGCAAAGGCCATTGTGTATCAGCAGCTTAGCGGAAAAGTGGCGGCCACGATTTTCGGCCGGCTGGAGGCGGCCGCCGGCGACGGACGGGTAACGCCGGAGGGGGTTATGGCGCTACATCCGACGAAGCTCCGCGCGCTGGGCCTGTCGCGTCAGAAGATTGCCTACATCCGCGACCTGGCGGAGAGGGTACTGACTGGGGGGATCGACTTCCCAGCAATGGAGCGGCTGTCCGACCAAGAGGTAATGGAGAGCCTTACGAAAGTCAAAGGGATCGGTGCGTGGACTGTCCACATGTTTCTGATCTTTGGGCTGCGGCGAGCGGACGTGATGCCGGTGGGGGATCTCGGGCTTCGAGCGGCGATCCGGCGAGCTTACGGTTTGGAAGCGATGCCGTCGCCGGCTGAGGTGGAGGAGATGGCGCGGAAGTGGCGGCCGTACTGCACAATGGCGAGCTGGTATCTGTGGCGAAGCCTCGAGACCGATGCGAACCTGTAACGACTGAGCCTCCGGTTTTCCGGGAGTCGAGTGCGGCCACTGCCGGTGCAGCTATTTCGGGGAGGCGATGAAGCGATAGCCGATGCCGCGGACGGTGAGGAGATGGCGCGGGCGGGTCGGATCGTCCTCAATGTACCGGCGTAAGCGGACGATGAAGTTGTCGATGGCACGAGTGTCGGTGTCGACGTGGAGACCCCAAACCTCTTCGAGCATTTTCTTGCGGGATACCGGCGTGCCCTCGTGGCTGGTCAAGTAGCGCAGAACGTTTGCTTCCATCAGCGTCAACTGGAACACCTGTCCGTGTACGTTCAATTCGAGGCGGTCGAAATCGACGGACTTGCCGGCGAACGCGTAAGTATCCCGGGGCCCAAACGATGACGCATCGCTGTGCTGGGAGGCGCGCAGCCACTCGCGGCGGCGCAGCAAGCCATTGATGCGCGCGATCAGAATGGCCAGTTCGAACGGTTTAGGAAGATAGTCGTCCGCTCCGGCGGCAAAGCCACGCAAGACATCCTCGGGATGACCTCGCGCGGTGAGCATGAGGGTGGGAACAAACTGACCGGCGCGCCGCATTTCGGACATCACGGTGAACCCGTCCACGCCGGGCAGCATCACGTCAAGCACGACGACGTCGAAGGCGTCCGGACGTTCCGCCAACAAGCCGAGCGTGGCTTCTCCTGTCTCGACCACGTCCACCTGATAGCCCTCGGCCTCCAGGTTGAAGCGAAGCCCTTCGGCAAGGTGCTGCTCGTCCTCGACCACGAGTATCCTGCTCATTTCGAAACCGGGAATTGCAGCACGAAAGTGCTGCCTCGCCCCGGCCCCTCACTTTCGGCCCAGACGCGGCCGCCATGCCGCTTGGCGACGGACCGGACGATGAAAAGCCCGAGCCCGGTTCCCTTGACGCGGGCGGCAATTGGCCCGGGAATGCGGTAGAAGCGTCTAAAGATGCGGTTCAGCTCGGACTTGGGAATGCCGGGTCCGTAGTCTTTCACGCGCACCGACACGTACTTTCCGCCGGTTTCGGGCGGCTCAACGGTCACTTCCACGTCACTTCCGGAATACTTGACCGCGTTATCGATGAGGTTGGAGACGGCGGCCTGCACGTCGTCGGGATCTCCGAGAACCGTGACCCGGGAACCACGGATGTATCGCAATGATTGAGCGGATGCGTTATGGAGAGTCCTGGCTCGGGCAAGGCATTCTTCCACAACGCCTCCGAGATCGATCGGTGCAACGGTGAGTCCGCGCTTGGTGGAAGCCAGGCGTCCGGTGCGGAGGATCTGTTCGATGGTGGCGAGGAGGCGGTCGCTGTCATCCAGCATGATGCGGTAGAACTCGTTCCGCTTCGGCTCGGCAACCTCGTGTTTCTGGAGTGTCTGGAGGTACAGCCGGATGGAGGCTACTGGGGTTTTGAGCTCGTGGGTGACCGCGTTGATGAAGGCGTTGTGCTGTTCGTTTCGCCGGATCTCCCGAACAAGGAATATGGTGTTGATGACGACGCCGCTGATAACCATGGCCAGCATCAGTACGCCGAGAAAGAGGAGGATGCCGGTGCGCCAGCCGAGCAGTACCCAGCCGATATAGAGGAGCAGAATGACCAGGACCAGTCCGGCGCCGAGCGAGATTACAAATGCGATGGACTTTCGCCTTCCGGCGGTTACCATGACTTCAGCTTATGCCGGATAAGGAGTCCGGCGCATCCAAGGCGGACTATTACGCGGCTTGGCGACCGGCAGTCGGATCGGTAACTCGTGCGACGCGGACGGACTTAGCGATTCCGAGCAGGCTGAGCAGCCGGATCTGGATCCAGGATGGGTCGAATTCGTACCAGGCCAAGCCGTGCCGTGCGGAGGTCGGGTGGGCGTGGTGGTTGTTGTGCCAACCTTCACCGAAGGTAATGAGGGCTACCCACCAGTTGTTGCGGGAATCGTCGCGAGTGGCGAAGCGGCGCGCCCCCCACATGTGGGTGGCGGAGTTGATCAGCCAGGTGGCGTGGAGGCCGAAGACGACTCGGAGACAAACGGCCCACAGCATCAAAGAAAGACCCCCGAAAGCGAGCAGCAGGAGGCCGAGCACGACCGTCGGAGCCCAGTGGTAGTTGTTCAGCCAGACATAGAAACGGTGCTTCGCCAGATCGGGTGCGTACTTCGCCAGGCCCCGAGTGTTGTTGTGATTGGTTTCTCCGAACAAAATCCAACCCATATGCGCCCACCATGCGCCATCGCGCGGGGTATGCGGATCCCCGGGCTGATCGGATTTCTGATGGTGGATCCGATGGATCGCAACCCAGGAGATCGGGCCGCCTTCGAGGGTCAAGGCGCCGCACACGGCAAAGAATCGTTCGAGAAACACGGGTACGCGGTACGAGCGGTGGGTGTGCAGGCGATGGTAGCCCATACTGATGCCGAGGCCGGTCGCCATCCAATATAGGAAGACCGCCGCGGCGAAAGAAGTCCAACTGAAGGTGAATAGAGCGGCGACAGCCCCCAAGTGGAAGAGCGCGAAAGTGGTCGCTGTGGGCCAGTTCAGTCCCCGGTCGTAGGGCATGCGAATGACATCAGTAGTCACGAGATCTCCCAGATACAGCGGTACGTTTTCAGGCTAACAGGGGTTTCCCTTGTGGAGTGTAAGACTTGTGTAATTTTCGGAACGCAGGCACTCCGGCTACGTGTCTTTCAGGATTTCGCGCGCTGCGTTGTAACCGGGGGCGCCCATGACACCGCCGCCGGGGTGGGCGCCGGAGCCGCAGAGATACAGGCCGCGAATCGGCGTCCGGTAGCGCGCCCAGCCTGCGACGGGACGCATGACGAACATTTGGTCGAGGCTCATCTCGCCGTGAAAGATGTTACCGCCGGTGATGCCGAACCGGCGTTCGAGGTCGAGAGGCGTCAGAGTCTGCCGGTCGACGATGATGTCGCGGATGTTTGGGGTGTACTCGGCGATCAGGTCGATGACGCGGTCCGCGTAGGACTCGCGAAGTTGGTCCCAATTGCCATCGCGGAGGGTGTAGGGCGCGTACTGAAGAAAGACGCCCATGATGTGCCTGCCGGGCGGGGCGAGCGATGCGTCGTACATGGTCGGGATCGTAAGCTCGAGCATGGGCCGCTCGGAAGGACGGCCGTACTTGGCATCGTCCCAGGCGCGTTCGATGTAGTCGATGGACGGGCAGATGTGCATGGTTGCGCGGTGCTGCGGTCCGGGCGCGCCGGGTAGCGCGCGGAATTCGGGCAGACCGCTGAGGGCAAGATTCATCTTCAATGACGTTCCCTCGCAGCGAAACGCGCGGATGGCGGCGGCGAACTCGGGATCGAGGCCGCGCTCGCCGATGAGACCGAGAAAGGTCCGCTTGGGGTCGAGGTTGGAGACGACGGTTGATGCAGCAATCTCTTCGCCGCCGGAGAGAACGACGCCGCAAGCACGGCCGTCCCGCACGAGGATTTTCTCGACGACGGAATTGATGCGCACGGTCGCTCCGGACCGGCGGGCGGACTCGGCGACGGATTCGGAGACCATTCCCATTCCGCCGCGGACGAAACCCCACAGGCCGCGCTTGCCGCCGACGCCGCCCATGCAGTGGTGGAGCAGGATATACGCGGTGCCGGGCGAGCGGGGACCGCCATTTGCGCCGATCACCCCGTCGGTGGCGAGAGTGACCTTCAGTTCTTCGCTCTCGAACCACTCGTTGAGGAAGTCCGCGGCGCTTTGCGTGAAGATCCGGATCAGGGGAACGAGGTCGCGTCTGGCGAGACCGTAGAGCTTCGCGGCGAGCTTCAGATAGTCGAGGAAGTCGGCCGCGCCATGAGGAGGGAATTGCGGCGGCGTGGTGAGAAGAAGGGGTGCGACGATGCGGGAGAGGCGCTCGATGTGGTCTTCATAAGCGGGGTAACGTTCGGCGTCGCGGCGGGAGAACTTCGAGATCTCGTCGAGGGTTCGCCGGCGATCCTGCCACATGAAGAAGTGACGCCCGTCGGGAAAGGCGGAGAAGAAGGCGGGGTCCTTGGCATCGACCTGGTAGCCGAACTTTTCGAGTTCAAGGTCACGGATTACCCGTTCCTCGAGCAGGCTGGTGAGGTAGGCGGCGGTGGAGACGCGGTAGCCGGGCCAGACCTCCTCGGTGACCGAGCATCCGCCGAGCATCTCACGGCGTTCGAGGACGAGAACTCTACGCCCCGAGCGGGCGAGGTAAGCAGCGGCCACGAGGCCGTTGTGCCCGCCGCCGATGATAAGGACGTCAAAGCCAGCCTGCATGCGTATATCCCAGGCGATACTACAGCCCTACATTCTACGTTTGAAGGCGACGACAGCGAGGGGCGGCAGTGTGATCTGGATACTGTACTGGCGGCCGTGGCAAGGGATGGGCCGGGCGTTGACACCTCCGGCGTTGCCCATGTTGCTGCCGCCGAACAATTCCGAGTCGCTGTTGAACACCTCCCGGTAATAGCCGGCGGCGGGGACGCCGAGGCGGTAGCCCGCTCGGGGCACCGGAGTGAAGTTGCACGCGAACAGCAGAAGATCTTCCGGATCGGCGGCGCGCCGGAGGAACGAGATGATGGAGTTGTCCACGTCGCTCAAGTCGATCCATTCGAAGCCGTTCCACTGGAAGTCCACTTCGTAGAGTGCGGGTTCGGAACGATAAATCCGGTTCAGTTCGCGGACGAGCGCCTGGAGCTTCCGGTGATAATCGAACTCCAGTAGTTCCCAGCGAATCGATGCGTCGTGGTTCCATTCCTCATACTGGCCGATCTCGGAACCCATGAAGAGGAGCTTCTTGCCGGGGTGTGCGTACATGTAAGAGAGAAAGGCGCGTGCGTTGGCGAAGCGCTGCCATTCGTCGCCGGGCATTCTGCTGAGCAGAGATCGTTTGCCGTGGACCACTTCGTCGTGGGAAATCGGCAGCACGAAATTCTCCGTGAAGGCGTAAAGCATGCTGAAGGTGATGTTCTGGTGATGGTGCCGCCGGTAGACCGGATCGGTAGAGAAGTACTTCAGCATGTCGTGCATCCAGCCCATGTTCCACTTCATGGTGAAGCCAAGCCCGCCCAGATAAACGGGACGCGAGACGCCTGAGAACGCCGTGGATTCCTCGGCGACAGTGATGGCCCCCGGGACCTGGTGAGTGAGTTCGTTGAACTTGCGGAGGAAGTCGATCGCTTCCAGATTCTCGTTGCCTCCGAACTGGTTCGGAACCCACTCGCCAGGTTTCCGCGAATAGTCGAGGTAGAGCATGGACGCGACCGCATCCACGCGAAGTCCATCGATGTGATACTGCTTCAACCAGAAGAGGGCACTCGAGATCAGGAAGCCGCGGACCTCGTTGCGGCCATAGTTGAAGATCAGGGTACCCCAGTCGCGCTGTTCGCCTTTTCGGGGGTCCGCGTGTTCGTACAGGGCCGTTCCGTCGAACCACGCCAGGCCATGAGCATCCTTCGGGAAGTGGGCAGGCACCCAGTCGACGATGACCCCGATTCCGGCCTGGTGGCAACGGTCGACGAAGTACATGAAGTCCTCGGGCGGGCCGAAGCGGGAGGTGGGAGCGAAGAAGCCAATCACTTGATAACCCCAGGAGCCGGCGAAAGGATGCTCCATAATGGGCAGCAGTTCG
>JAEHDI010000820.1 GCA_016880505.1 Bryobacterales bacterium
GAGACGCCGCGCGGATCCCAGCTTGCGAATGCCAGCATCCAGCGGCGCGCGCCCTCCAGGTACTTCCTGTCACCCGTGATCCTGTAAGCCAGCGCGACCCGGGCCAGGTGTGAGCTGCCGGCCTTAGCCGGCGTGTAGATCCTCCGCCACTCATCGACGTTGAACTCGGCCGATGGGTATCCCGCCGGCTCCGCATACGGTTGTTCGGCCAGGGAAGCATCGGCTTCCTCCAGAAACGCCTTCCAACGCGGAAGGTTGCCCGCGGCCGCCGCCGTTTTGACTTCCGCCAGCCGCTTTCCCGACAGGAACAGCCGCGGCCGCACTTTGGCAAGTTGTTCCTTCAGTCGGGCCACGTCGGGCATCGCCAGCGGCGTGAGCCCCTTGGAAACCGTGAACCGGCGGGCCTTCGAGGCCCCGGTCACCGCGGCGCCATCGAGGTAAACCACCTGCCAGACGTAATCGCCCGGCTCGAACGCATGCAACATGGCGTACACGGTCGAACTCTGCGGTTCGGTCGCGAGAATGCCTGACGAACTCTCAGAGGAGCGGCGTACTTCGAGCCGGTACGTCTTGGCTTTCTCGTTCGGAGTCCAAGTGAAGCCGGGAGGATTCACGCGAAGGGGCTGCCCTTCCGGCGGATATGCATCGAGTTCTTCAACTCCAGGCTCCCGCTCGATCACCGCCGCCGAACCCGTCCAAGCGTACTTCTTCCCGCCACAGCCAATCGCGGTGAGCACAAGCAGTACGAGTGTCGAGACGAAATATTTCTCATGACGGCGCATACGAATCTCCTTCAAGGCTGTTCACGAATCCCTGTCAGCGGGAATGATATCACCGAAAACCAGAAGGACAGCTATTGTCCGATCTGGCCCGGGCGCTCGTCCAGATCGCGAATCCAGATGTCTTTGAAGCGAATCCGTGACGGCTTGCCAGGATGAATTTGCAGTGCGACAACACCGTCCGTGTTTCGCGGGTCCGGGTAGGTGAAGTCAATCATCCGGACTCCGTTCAAATACGTTCGGACACGGTGCCCCTCCACCTGGACCAGCATGTCGTTCCAGTCGAACGGCCTGAGGACCGTCTCGAGTTCCGGCGCCGGCCAGACGATCCAGCCACGGCCCTTGGTTTCAGGCGTGTGATCCCCATGCAGTCCGCCTGTGTGACCACCTACAGAACTCGAGATCTCCACTTGGATGAACTTGATCTTGCTGATATCCTCCTCGATGTCGGAGTGATAGAAGAACCCGCTGTTGTTTGGTGTTTCGCACTTGAATCGCAGAAACGCATGGAAATTCCGATACTTCTTCAGTGTCTTCAGGAATCCATCCTTTCCGTGGATACCCTCTCCAAGGATCGTTCCGTCGTCCACACTCCAGCGTTCGGGACCGACGACCTTCCACCCGGTCAGGTCCTTGCCGTTGAACAGGGGCTCCCATCGCGCGTCGAAGCCGGCAACGGGCAGTTGCTTCTGCTGCGCCGCCATCGACACGCACCCGAGCACCAGAAGCGCACTCCAGACTGAAAATTTGGACATCGTGATGCCTTTCTTTCAAATCCACAGACGGTGCGGCTGTCCGAGAACGGCAGCCGGAGAATGTCTCGGATGGGGGCGTGGAATGCCCTACAAACCTACGCCGAGATCGGCCCAGTTAACGACCTTCTCTCTAACCATCGCCTCGTGGCCGAGGACGGTGGTGACGGGCGGCCCAGATTGCCCGTGTGCGACGTGGACCGCCGCTGCCGAGCCGAGGAGAAAAGATCGTCGGTCGATTCTCATGTTCAATCACCTCCTGAATAGTTTACGTTAGAGAAGCAGCGTCCCTTTCCAACCGGGTCCCGCGCGGACCTGAGAGATAGCCGGCCAGCAAGCTGACGTTTCGGACTTGCGGAAGGCGGTGGGGGTAGGTGGCCGGAAACAACCACTTTTGGTTGACCCCGGCCAGCCGCCGCAGACACATTTGTTGATCTTGCGTAACTTAAGATCTGGCATGCAAGTTGCGGCCATGACCGGCGTGATGCTCAACAGACAATCGTGGCTTTTCCCGGCGGCACTCGCACTCGTTCTCTGCGGCCCGCTGCCAGCGCAAGAAACCAATTCCCCCGAGGCCACGACCGGATGGCGCAGGTTCGACGAGGCGACGCCCGCGAGTCCGGCCTCTCCTGCGGGGCAACTCACCTTGCCGGCCGGAACCTGGATTACGGTCCGGATCGACCAGGAACTTTCCAGCGACCACAACCTGCCGGGAGACGGTTTCACCGCCTCTCTGGTTCAGCCACTCGTGGCGAACGGATTCGTGGTTGCCCGGCGCGGCCAGACAGTCGGCGGCCGTGTAGACGAGGCGCAAAAAGCGGGCCGTTCAAAAGGCACATCCCGGCTGGGCATAGCGCTTACGGAACTGAGCCTGGTGGATGGGCGCCAGGTCCCAGTGACAACCAGGCTCACGCAATACCGGGGCGGCAGCTCTGTTGGCCGTGACGTCGGCGCGGTAGCGACGACCACCGGCGCCGGCGCCGCCATCGGCGCCGCTGCCCAAGGCGGTTTCGGTGCGGGCATGGGCGCCATCGCTGGAGCCGCGGCAGGCATGATCGGAGTCCTTTCCACCCGCGGGAAGGCCACTGTGATCTATCCGGAGACCTCGCTTACCTTCCGGCTGGAGGAGCCGCTGACCATTTCCACGGAGTCCTCGGCGCGCGCCTTTCGACCGGTCGTCCCGGAAGACTACGCACAGGAGCCGACGTTGCACCGGGAGCGCCGCGCCGCCGTAGCCCCTCCGCCGCCTTATTACTACTACGGTGGCTGGGATTCGTGGTACAGCCCCTACTACTATCCGCGCTTCTTCTATGGTCCGAGCTTCTACTACTTTTCCGGCCCCCGCTTCCATGGCGGCCACCGTGGTTTCCGGCGCTGGTAGCAGTAAGCATGAAATCGGCTGAGGCGCCGACCGCCGCCGCGCCGCGCGCATCAGCGAGACGATTCTCGCCGCTGGCTCGCTCCACTCTATAATCGATGTCCATGCCGCTCGAATGGAATGTCACTGTCGCCGCAATGGAGACGGATGACTGGAGTGCCGTTCGTGCCATCTACCTGCAGGGCGTTGCAACCGGGAATGCCACGTTCGAGAAATCTGCTCCTACTTGGAAGCAGTGGGACAGCGGCCATCTGACGGCGTGCAGGCTGGTGGCGCGGTCGCAGGGCGAAGTGCTTGGATGGGCGGCACTCAGCCCCAGTCTCCGGACGCTGCATTTATGCCGGGGTCGCGGAGGTGAGCGTCTACGTTGCGGACGGGACGCAGGGTAGAGGAATCGGACCGGCGCTCTTATCCGCACTGATCTCAGCTTCCGAGCAGGCCGGCATCTGGACACTGCAAGCGGGCATCTTTCCCGAGAACACGGCGAGCATCGCACTGTGCAAGCGGGCCGGATTCCGAACCGTGGGGACGCGCGAGCGTTTAGGCTGCATGGAAGGGCACTGGCGCGACGTGGTCCTGATGGAGCGCAGGAGCAGCTTCGTAGGCATCTGATTCCTTACAGATCGTCGGGGCGCGACCGGTCCGCGCTCCCATGCTCCCTGTTCCCCTTCCAGCCCTCGCCGCGAACCCGTTTGCGCACTATGATTGATCCCTGATGGAACATGGAATCCTCAAGTGTCAATCTATGGCGCGGGAGAGCCGGCCGGAACATGCAATTACCCGGCGCCACCTGTTAGGGGCCATGACAGGCGCGGTAGGCGCCGCCTGGCCGCGCGCCGCGGTTCCCGCCGAGACCGCAGACGCCCCCCGCATGACCGCCTGGATCTTCATGCAAAGCCCGCTCGAACGATGGATGCCGGACTTCCGCCGGACCTTCGATGCGTGGGAGGAGGGTGGCGTTCGCGGCATCTCCCTCGGCTACATGCGATTCCAACACGAGAACGGCACGGTCCCGAGCTTTCCGTCGAACCCGGAAGTCTATCGAGCCTTCGGCGTCAGCCCGCCGCCCGCCTACCCTCACGACCCAGCGAAAGCCAGGCAATTCCATGCCATGCTCGACGACGCAGCGAAACGCGGTTGGGAGATCCTGCTGTTCGGCCTCGGCCGGCTGGGTGGTTCGCGGCCGCCCGCGGAGGATCCGTTCGACGCCGCCGGCTTCGCCGCCACCGTCCAGGACGCCATGAATCACTACCCGCAGGCGAACGGCATCATCATCGACGGTCCCGGAGAGCATCACTATGAGCTCGCGTTTCACCACGGCGGCGAGTTGCTCGAAATCCGCGACTCCGAGAGGCCCCGCCTGGAACTTCTCGGATTCGATCTTGCCCGCCTCGAAAAAGGCATCGCGCACCTCCGGTCACGGCTCCATCAACTCACGCCCGCGCTCGTCCGGTACCACTCGCCTGGCGGCCTCGTCGCCGCCCTCGCGCTCTTCGACGTGAACGAAGACGTCCTCTACTGGCTTCGCACGCGCCAGGACGTGGGTTTGCGGCACATGGCCGCTATCCGAAAGCAGATCGACGGGTTGAACCGCAAGGTCAAACTGGGCGGAATTCCACGGTCAGCCGTCTTCTCCGCCCAAACCACTCAGGACTACGTTCGGATGTCGCCGTATTTCGACTACTGGTTCCCGAAACACTACTTCTGGCACC
>JAEHDI010000821.1 GCA_016880505.1 Bryobacterales bacterium
ACGCCCACATCATCGTCTCGGCGAACAGGAGCACATAGATGATCGACACCAGACCCGGGCTTTGGACAAGAAGCATGAACAGCACGATGCCGGCCCGCACGAGGTCGGCAAAGATCATTACCTGCTTACGGCTCATGCGATCGTTGACCACACCGGCGGCCGGGGCGATAAAGAATTGCGGAAGCACCTGGAGCACAACCGCCAGAGCGACTGACTTGGCGCTGCCGGTCAACTCCAGTAGAAGGCTGTAGATCGCGATGGAATAGAGCCAGTCTCCCAGTTCACTGACAATCTGGGCGAGCCAGACCAGACGGAAGTTGCGGTTGTCGCGGACCAGCCGCCAGTAGGCCGACAGGGAAACCGGGCTGCGCTCCATCTCAAGAAGGGACGTACAAGCCCATGCGGCGCTTGACGAGCTCGACGGTGCTGTTGGCGATCGGAGACACCCGCGCGGCGCCGTCACGCAGGACGCCGTCAAGGTAGCCGGGTTCGGAGACGATTTCGTGGTATCGCTTCTGGAAGGGTTCCAGGTGGGAGATCACCATCTCGGCCACCTGCTTCTTGAGGTCTCCGTAGCGCATTCCGGAGAAGTGCGACTGCATCTGCCCGTCCGCCCAGCCGCTGAATGCCTGAAAAATGTTGAGCAGATTCTCGACTCCCGGCCCGAGGGCGCTGTAGTCCACCGCGGGCTGGGAGTCGGTCGTGGCCCGGAGGATCTTCTTTCGGATGACGCCCGGCGGGTCGAGCAGCGCCACAGCATGGCCCGCGCCCGGCTCGGACTTGCTCATCTTCTTGAGCGGATCATCCAGCCCCATCACGCGTGCACCGACCGTGGGCAGCTTCGTTTCCGGCACGACGAACGTATCACCGTACAGCGAATTGAAGCGCTGCGCGACGTCTCGCGTCAGTTCCAGATGCTGCGCCTGGTCGTCACCGACCGGCACGATCGCCGCCTGATACAGGAGGATGTCCGCCGCCATGAGAACGGGGTACTGAAACAACCCATCCCCGACCGTCTCCTGTTTTTCGGCTTTGGCCTTAAACTGCGTCATCCGGCTGAGCCAACCCATGGGAGTGACGCAGGTGAGCAACCACGCAAGCTCGGCGTGAGCGGGCACCGAGGACTGGACCATTACGGCCGAGTGTTTCGGGTCGATGCCGGATGCCAGAAAAAGAGCCGCGGTCTCCAGGATCTTCGACCGCAGCTCTTCCGGTTGCTGGTACACCGTAACCGCGTGCATGTCGACGATGCAGTAGATGCTCTCGTAATCGTGCTGGATTATGACCCAGTTTTTCAGTGCGCCCAAATAATTTCCGATGTGAAGATTGCCGGAGGGTTGGACGCCGGAGAAGACTCGTGCTTTCATGCTAAGTGAGGCGAAAGATTTATCGTACGCGATGGAAACGGTTGAAACAAATCTAGCTCGCAGCACGAGACCCGAGCTCACTGTCGAGAAGCTCGTTTATGGCGGCGCCGGTCTCGGGCGGCTCGAAGGGCGCGCGGTACTCGTCCCCTTCGTGCTGCCGGGTGAAGTCGCCACAATCGAGGTGGAGCGGGAGCGGTCGGGCATGGCGGAGGCGCGGGCAACCGCTATGCTGTCGCGGTCGCCAGAACGCGTGGAACCGCAGTGTCCCTATTTCGCCCGTTGCGGCGGGTGCAGCTACCAGCATGCAGGGTATGAGTTCCAGTTGGCTCAAAAAACGGCCATCGTGCGTGAAGTCTTGCGGCGCGTAGGCAAACTGGAACCACCTGGGGAGATTGCGATCGTCTCGGGTCCGCCGTGGGAGTATCGAAACCGCGCGCAGTTCCATCTCGACGGCGGGAAAATCGGTTTCCTCGAGGCAGGATCGCACCGGCTGTGCCCGGTGGACCGTTGTCCGATTTCATCTCCGCGGATCAATGAGTCACTGGCCGCGTTGCGGCGGATGATCCGGGACCGGCGGTTTCCACGGTTTCTGCGCTCTGTCGAGTTGTTCACCAACGAACGGGAAGTCCAGTTGAACGTCCTGGACACGGACCGGCCGCTGGCCCGCGGATTTTTCCAGTGGTGCGCGGAACAGATGCCCGGAGCGGGAGAAAGCTCACTCGAGTACACCGTGGGCGGCGAAATCTACAGGGTAGGTCACCGGTCGTTCTTCCAGGTGAACCGTTTCCTTATCGACCGGTTGGCGGAGTGCGCGCTGGACGGCGCGGAGGGAATGTCGGCGCTCGATCTGTACGCCGGCGTCGGTCTGTTCTCTCTACCGCTGGCACGACGCTGCCGAAGCGTACTGGCCGTGGAATCGAACGCGAGCGCGCTACGCGACCTCGAGTTCAACGCGGAGAGGGCCGGAATGGCCGTAGCCGCGCGGAAGGCTACCGTCGAACAATTTCTGGAGACGGTGGAAGCACCGCCGGACTTCGTGCTCGCCGATCCCCCTCGCGCGGGACTTGGAAAGAGCGTGGTCAACGAACTGCTGCGGCTGAAGGCGCCGGTCTTGACGATCGTTTCCTGCGATCCGGCGACCCTGGCACGGGACCTCGCGCCTCTCCTCGCCGGAGGCTACCGCTTTGACGCACTGACGTTGATCGACCTCTTCCCACAGACCTGGCACATCGAAACAGTGACCCGGCTGCGGCTGGGGTAGGTTGCAGCCCTCGGGCCTTATGCCTGCGCTGACCTCAAGATCTGGCGGATCCGGCGCGCAACGATCTGCGCGTCGCCCTTCTGCATCATCCAGACGCCGATGATCAGGTCTTCCTGCGAACCGGGCCCCGGCTCGATGGCCGGATCTCCCTCGCGAAGCTGTTTCACGACATCGGGCACGGAGATCTTGACAACGTTCGTATCCCAGCGAATGTGGAGATGGGGGACCTGGTTGGCGATCTCCGGAATCTTGATCTCGGTCTGAATTGTCGGGATCGAGGCGACGCTGTCGGAGACGATCTTCGCGCGCCTTTCCCACTCGCTCCACTCCGCCTTGTGGTCCATCTTCACGTAGCGCTCGACCGCGGCGAGCATCGCCAGCAACTCTTCCTTATTCACCTTCATGCCGCGGCCGATCGCATCGCTGTACGGCGATGCATTGAGGCGCGCGGCCTCGATGAGATCCTTGCGGCCGAGCAGGAGGCCGGCGCTCTGGGGCCCGCAAAGGCCCTTGCCCCCGGAGAAAGTCACCAAAGAAAAGCCCACCTTCGTGAACTTCGAGAGATTTTCGACGGGGGGAACGTCGGCGGCGCAATCGATCAAGGTCGGGATGCTGTGCTTCTTGCCGAGTTCGGCCCACTCTGGGGCCTTAATCTGTCCGGCGGGCTCGGCGAGGTTCAGGAAAAACATCATCACAGTGCGGTCGTTGACCGCCTTTTCGAGTTCCTCACGCGTTTCAATCTCGATAAGTTTGATGCCGCAATTGCGGATCGCATGGTCGTAGCCGAAGCGATGCGTCTTCTGCAGGATCACCTCGGTCTTCATGCCGGTGGTGTCGGGAAGACGGTGGATGAAATCCTGGTTCGTGCCGGTAACACAGGCCGCGGTGCCGAGGGTCAGACCGCTGGCTGCGCCGGCGGAGACCATGGCCGCTTCGCAGCCGATCAGTTCCGCGAGCCGTTTGCCGACCGCGTCGTGCAGTTCATTCAAGCGAACGTAATGTCGTGAGCCGTATTCCCACGCCTGCACCACCTCAGGCGGCATCAGCGAGGCGGTGAACATCGTGAACG
Source organism: Bryobacterales bacterium (assembly GCA_016880505.1). Classification (GTDB taxonomy): domain Bacteria; phylum Acidobacteriota; class Terriglobia; order Bryobacterales; family Bryobacteraceae; genus JAEHDI01. Next base: position 3,698 of record JAEHDI010000821.1, read on the forward strand.
TGCCGGCGGCGTTGATGATAGGACGTACGCCAAGTTCCTTAAGATAGTCGCGCTTCGTGGCGGCAAGTAGCGGAGTCGCGGGCATGAGCCCGCCGATCAGAGGCAGCCCGGACAGGGTCTGCAAGAAAGTCCTGCGATTCGGCATGATTCCTCCTGGAATTCAGTCCTTACTCTACTTCGTCGGGCGCAGCGCGTCCAGTATCCCGCGCCATTTCCTCATCACCAGTTCGATGAGGTTCAGCAGGACCGCGGCAGCCAGCAGGCCGGGCCAGAGGCGCATGGTGGACGGAACCGAACGGCCGCCGGATTGAAAGATGCTCCCGATGTCGGGCTGGAACCGGCCACCGGTAAACTGCGAAAGCTGGCGGAGGAGCGCTTCATCCGAGCCGTATTCGCTAAGCTCAGCCTCCGGCAGATAGATGCCGACTTCCGGGAACACGCGCGATTCCTCGAGCGGCCGCAACCGAAATAGTCCCTGACGCCCGCCTACCGGTACCCGCCCGCGAAACGCCCCTTCCGCAACTTTGATCACCGGTACCGGACGGCGGAAACCGCCGGGGCCGAAAACGAAGATATCGGGGACCTTCTCCGGTTCTTGTACCTGCCGCGCCAGACGGTATTCCACCACGAGAGCGTCGCCTGCACTGTCGTACTCCACCGAGGTCTCCCCGGCCTGAGCGTGGGGCAAAAGGTCGCGGAACAGGTTGGCCCAAAAACGGTCGAATCCCTTCCACGCGACCCAATCCGCGGCCCAGCGACTCTTGGCATCCGACGTGAAGACGGCGGTCCGTCCGAGTCCGTACTGCCACCGCGCCAAGAGAGGGTCCTTGCGCTCGATGGTCAGTATCGTGTCCGCCGTCGGTTTGGCGATGAACTTTACGTAGCCGCGCAGCGGAGGCGCCGTTTCCATGCCGACACCTTCCAGGATCTCGGCCGGCCGCATCACGACCGGTGTTACGGGCCTTTCGATCGCCGTGGAACCCGTATGCTCCATGACGTCCCGCAACA
>JAEHDI010000822.1 GCA_016880505.1 Bryobacterales bacterium
ACGCCCGATCACTGGCACGCGATCACGACGGTGCAGGCCTGCCGGGCCGGCAAAGACGTGTTCGTCGAGAAACCGCTGTGCCACTCCATCACGGAGGGCCGCGCCATGCTCGACGCGGCGCACCGGAACGGCCGCATCACGCAACTCGGCACGCACATTCACTACGACTACCCGAATTTCCGCCGCGTCGTTGAGGTGGTCCGTTCGGGGATGCTGGGCGAAATCCACAAGGCGTACTGCTGGATCCACTCCAGCGACAAGGGCATCGGCAATCCCCCCGATGCGCCTCCGCCAAAAGAGCTCGACTATGATTTCTGGCTTGGCCCGGCCCCGAAACGCCAGTACAATCCGAACCGCTCGCACGGACGGTTTCGAAACTTCTGGGACTACTCCGGAGGCGTTTTCATCGACTTCTGGTGCCACATCACTGACCTCGCGTACTGGGCGCTCGACCTGAAAGCTCCGACGAGCGTCGCGGCGGCAGGAGGACGATATCTCACGGACGACAACGGTGAGACGCCGAGCGTGATGGAGGTTGTATATCAGTACCCCGGCCTAGTTCTCTCCTGGAACGTGCATCCGAAGGGGATGCCGGGCTTCGAGTCGAAGTCGATCGGCTGCATCTTTCAGGGCGCCGAAGCGACGCTGGTCGCGTGGTACGAAGGGCACGAACTCTATGTCGGGGGCAAGCGTGTTCCGGACTTCAAACGGCCCGACCCGACAATTCCCGACTCGCCGGGACACATCCGCGAGTTCCTGGATGCGATCAAATCGCGGAAAAGAACCACTTGCGACGTGGAGTACGCGTTTCGTCTGACAAAGGGAGGTCTGCTTGGGAACCTCGCGTACCGGACCGGCAGGCGGCTCTACTGGGACGACCAGCGGGAGCGGATCACCGGCGATCGGGAGGCACAGCAGATGACGTCGCGCCGGTACCGCAAGCCGTGGCGGCTGTAGACAGCGCCTCGGCAGGGCTCGGCGGACGGCAGCATCGCCTGTAAGTTTTTCCGCTCGGGACGGACTATCTGATTGTGGGCAGTCCTCGGCAGGCAAGCCTCGATGTCCGGTATCAACAACTGTTGGAGGCCTACGCGTCCGCACTGCGCAGGCTCTGTGCGGCATGCCTGACCGACCAAGCGGACCGGCAGGACCTTTTCCAGGAGATCGCCCTCGCCCTGTGGAAGGCTCTGCCCCGGTATCGCGGCGAGGCGAGCGAGCGTACCTGGCTGTACCGCGTCGCGCACAACGTGGCTCTGACCTATTCCGGAAGGCGCCGGCGTAAAGACAGGCTGGAAAGGCCGCTCGAGGAGATGGCCGCCGAACCGGGTGTCACGGAAGGGCAACGTCACAGGGAGTTGCTGGAGGCGGTGCAGCAACTGCCGTCCTTCGACAAGCAACTCGCGCTTCTCTACCTCGAAGGACTTACGGGCCGGGAGATGGAGGAGGTCACGGGGATCTCAGCCAACAACGTCGCGGTGCGTCTCTCACGCGTGCGGCAACGACTGGCTGCCTCTTTGCGCCCGAAGGAGGTGAGACGATGAACTCCCACAAATCGCCAGGCGATGAATTGCAGGCGGTCTGGCGGCAGAATCTTGCGGAAAAGGAGGACTTGGCAATGACGATCCGGCTGGTTCAGGAGAAAGGCAGATCCTTTCAGGACGTCGTTCGCGAGCAGAATCGGGCGGGGTACCTGCTGGCCCTGGCCCTCGGGCCCCTGACCGCTCTTGCGGCCTGGAAAGCGAATGCGGCGATCTTTCAGATCGGTTATCTGGTTCTCACGCTGACCCTCCTCGTCGGTTGTACGGTCACCTGGCTGTACCATCGCAAGGAGCGGTCCCTCGCAGACACCGGAGCAAGCGTTCGGGAGTATCACCGGCAATTGCTCGAAGCGTACGACCGTAGGATTTGTTTCCTGAAGAGCGTCAAGTTCTGGTACGCCATTCCTCTCCTGACGGGTGCATCGATGGTCCTCTTCCCGATCTGGACTCGAAGCGGTAATCCGTGGGATCTGTGGATGCCTGTCACCCTGATGGTTCTGGTGTGGGTGTGGATGTGGCACTTCAACGACGTTCAAAGAGTGGGACAAGTGCGGCGCAAGAGGCTTGAAGTCGAGGAACTGCTCGCGCAGATCGAACACGAGTGAGGCTTACCGCGAAAGTCCCGACGGCTATGCGCGAGGGGGCGCGGCGCGCCCCCTAAACGATCTCCTCGCTCACCGGGTCCCACTTCACCTTGCGTTCCTTGAAGAAGGACTCGACCGACATCACCACCGTGACCGCTTCCTCCCAGGCGCGTTGAAGCCCGCACCGCGGCGTCTCGCCGGAGCGGATGCAGTCGATGAAGTTGCGCATGTGGTCCGTGACCTCCAGCTCGCCCTTCTTCATCGAGTAGTCCGGCGCGACCATGGCGTCGTTGGGCAGCATGCCCATCGATTCGGCGGCTTTGCGAGCGGCGGCCCATTTCTTCGGGAAGTCGGGCTTCCACTCGGCGCCGTAGACACGGCACCAGTCGGTATGTACCTCGAGGGTCGCGTCGCGGCCGAAGACGTAGGTATTCGTCCCGTGATGGCGGTTGTGGAACGTGCAGGCGAAAGTGACGTTCATTTCCTTTTTCGGATACTCGAACATCACGTGCCACTGGTCCGGCACCTCACGGTCCTGCTTCCAGAAGTACAGCCCGCCCATCGTTTGGACAGTCTCGGGAATTCCCATGCCGACGATCATGTTGACGCCGTCCCACTGGTGGCTCATGAGGTCGCCGGCGATCCCGGTACCGTACTCCCACCAGCAGCGCCATCGGAAGAACCGCTGAACGTCGAAGGGGATCTCGGGGGCGTTGGCGACGAAGCGCTTCCAGTCTATCGTCGCCGGCGTCGCGTCAGACGGGGTCTCCTGAATGTTGTACGCCGTGTAGAACTGCCACTCCGGCCACGCACTCGTGCGGTCGATATACGTTCGCACCAGCGCGACTTTGCCGAGCTGGCCGGACTGATAGATCTCGCGCGCCTTGATGAAATACGGATCGCTGTTCTGGTGATGGCCCAACTGCAGGACCACCTTGTTGTCCCTGACCGCCTTGCGGATCGCCTTCGCCTCGGGCAGAGTGCGGCACAAGGCTTTCTCTACATAGACGTGCTTCTTGTTCTCCGCCGCGCGAACGGCCATCGTCGCATGCCAGAAATCGGGCGCGGCGATGAAGACGGCATCCACGTCGGGCGAGGAAACCGCCTTCTCCCAGTCTTTCATGAGCTGCGCCTTTTTGTTGAAACACTTGTCGGCGGCGCGCTTGAGGTTGGAGTCATAGAGATCGCAGATGACGCGAATCTCCGTGTTCGGGCACTCCTGAGCGTGCTCGAGAAGATAGATGCCGCGCGTGCCGACGCCCACCATCGCCACTCCAAGGCGATCGTTGGCGTTGCGCTGCGCGAGAATCGCCGGGGCCGCCGCGAGTGAAGAGGCGCCGGAGAGAAGACTTCTGCGGGAAAAACGGTTGGCTGAGTCCATATCAATCACTCAAGGGGATATTTCAGCACACTCCGGCCCACTTCAGAAATCACGGCGACGGAAGCGACAGTACGCGCTCCAGGACCACCTGCGTGTCATCCGAGGAACCTTCGGCCAGAGGAATTTCGTCTCCCTTCCGGCCGATCATCGCCCACGAGTGTTGATAGCCGAGTTCGCCGATCGCGCGGCTGCCGAACAGAGCAGCGATGGTGTCGCGGGCCCCCTGGCTCAGCAGGTACGTGGCTTCGTCCGCCACGGCAAACAGTACGAGCGTTCGGGGCGGCAGAGCGGCCAGGTATGCGGCGAGGCGGATGGAAGCTCCTTCGTCACCCCACGTGTCGAAGGTGCGCACAGCGTCGAAGACCCCGGTCGAGGGGTTCACGGCCATCAAATTGATGCCGCGGCCCGGCCCCCCACCGCTGGCGGCAAAGATCGTACGGCCGTTCCAGTCGAAGCGTGCGATCGGTTTCGACCGAAAGCCCCCGGAGATCACACGGACTGCGATCTCGCCGCGGCTGGGTAGTACCGTAACCGGGATGCTGACACGGCCGCCCAGCGTGCCGGCTGCGCTCCCTATCAAATGGAACGACAGCGCCTCGGCTGACCGGGCGGCGGCCGACGCACGCAGTTCGAGTGGGACACTCTGCCCGGTAAACGCGGTTGGCGCGAGGAACGAGAGACCCGGCGCCGGATCCAGAACCGTGAAGAGCACGGGACCGCAGTAGCCGTTGACGCCTTCCACGCGCACCGGTACCGTCCGCGGCTCGCCGCCCGCCTGAAGGACGATCTCACCGCCGGAGTAAGCGAGCGAGACGCCGTAGCGGTCGGTGGCCGCGGCCACCGGCAACGGGTAAGGAGGGCTGGAGATGCCGCCGATTCGCAGGACGAGACCCGCCGAGGGGGAGGGAGGGGTGGCGGTTCCGACCCGCAGATTCACCTGGTTCAGGCCGGCAAACGACGGAAGCAGGCCCGCGTAGAGCACCTCGGCGGACGCACCGTTGACCGAAGCTTCGACGCTGTCGGAGGCGGTTCCAGACCCGAGGCCGGTGGCGTATACCTCGAGTACCTCGCCCGGCCGGACGCCATTTTCCTCCGACGCCTGGCAGGTCGTGCCGGCGCGAACGACGGCATCCGAGAAGATTCCAGGAGCGTACTTACGGATCGAAACCATCATCGGGTTCGCAGCCCGGCCGGAACGGAACCACATGGCGACCTCGTCGCCTGGCTTGACGTCCCAGGGAGCCTGCGCGGTCACGATGTCCGGCGCGACCCAGCCCAACGGGGCTGGTCTTCCGCCAAGACAAAGGCACGAGGCTTCCAAATGCAGCGGCCACCGGTCCAAGAGTGCAGCGGACGATTCGGCGGAGGCGAGCGCGTCCCCCGACAGGCGCAGCAGAACGCCAGGCGCCGCAGTTTCCTCGCCCGTGGCGGCGTGTTCGAGCTTCGCCATTCTGGGGCTGTCTTCGAGATCGAATGACGCAGGAACTCTCCCGACCCAGCGGTCCGCGAGGGCTCGAAACGCGAGGCGGGGATGCAGACTGTTGAGGTCCGCAATGCCGGATTCAGTGGCACGGAAGATCCCGAACCATGAATCGTTCCTCACGCCATCGGGAAAGCTGCTGTCGTCACTCCCGGTAATCGAGTGAATCGAGGAATCCGGCCCGGAGCGCCACCACTCGTCAACGAAGCTCCTGTAGACTCCCCCAAGGACGCTTTCGACCGATTCAATCGTGTCCGCGAGCGACAGCGCTGCATCCGCCGATGCTTGCTCGTTCTCGGCACCGGCCTGCGCATCGAAGGCGTCGATGCCGAACTCGGAGACGAGGACCGGAAGGTGTGTGCGGCCCTTTGCCGCGGCGAGCGTTTCGGTGAAACCGGTCAGGCCGGCGGCGTTCCAGCTCCAGAACGAGAGGCCGGCTACATCGTGGACTTCAGCAGGTGCGCGGACGGTGGTGGTCAGAAGAGAGGCCCCTTCGGGCTCCAGTTGCCGGAGCACGCCGGCTGCCCCCGCAAGGAGGTCGTCGAAATCGGAGTAGGGACCCGCAAATTTGCGTGGATACGCTGACAGGACTTCGTTGCCGAAGACGTATCCGATCAACCGGGGTTGGCTCCGGAACCGCTCCGCGTAAGAACGAAACTCCGCCAGGATCCGGTCCTGGCTTTCGCGGAGGCGCCGAGTGGGATCGTAGTAGCGGTCCAGGGGGAAGTCGGCCAGCCAGTAGAGATCGTTGGACGCGAGAAGCTCGAGAAACATGCCGGCGTCGGCTGGAAGCAGCCCGTACGTACGAACCGTGTTGGCCCCGGCGGCCGCCACAAGCGGCAGATCCCTCGCCCAGAGGCAGGCGGCGGCAGGGAGCGCATCAGCGGGGCGGCGTCCGATGGGCACGTTTGAGTAAGCGATTCCCCTAACGACGAACTGCCGATCCCCGGCCCAAAGTCTGCCGCTTTCCAGACGGATCGAGCCTGCCCGGAGAGAACCGGCGGCGACGATGTGCCCCAGGATCAACAGAATCGGCATCGTTAGGCGGAAATACTGGCAGCGCATACGACAGATTCCTTACTGAACTGAGTGGCCGCCGTATGGGAGTTGTCTCAGATCGTTCGATAGGTCAGATGTGAAGCGTCATAGGGTCTTTTTGCCTCTTCTTCTCGTGGGGATGGCCGTCACGGCGGCAGACAGCCCCCTGCTTCTGCGCAAACCGAGGCGCCTGGAAGCAGCCGCCGAACTGTGGGCCGCCCTGGAATACCCAGTGAAACGAAGGGCGGCCGGCCGCTCGCACCTTCTAGTCCGTTTCGCGGCCGTACCGTCGGCGGAACGCAGCCGGGAGCTGGAGCGACGGGGTGTTCGGATCGTCGAATACCTGCCGGAGGGCGGGTTTGCCGTCGCTGTTGACGACGGAGCGGACCTCGACAGCCTCGACATCGCGGCGGCCGTGCGCCCACGCGCGAGTCAAAAGATCAGCCCGTACCTCAAGGAGGACGCTGCTCCGCAAGACGAGACGGCCGTAGTCGAGTTCTTCCTGGATGTCGAGCGCGAGGATTCACGGGCGCTGCTCCAAGAACAGGGATTCGAGATCGTTGACCATCCGGATCTCGTCCGCAACCAGTGGCTCGTTCGCGGCGAGTCATGGCGGCTGCGCGAACTGGCCGGATGGGATGAGGTTTCCTATGTTTTCCCTGGCTCCGGTGAACTAGCCCGCGGGGAGCGAGTCCGCGGGTGTCCCGGGGCGGTGACGGCGTTTGGCTATGTGGGGCAATCGGCGGCGTTCGTGGGCGACGGTTGGGACGGGCCAGGGCGCGGCAGCGCGCAACTTGGGTACTTCTTAGAGCAACTTTCGCGCAAGCTCCCGCCAGACGCAGCGAAGCAGGAAATCCAGCGGGCCATGCTCGAGTGGGCCACGTACGCAAGTCTTACTTTCCTACCGTCTGGTGGAGCGCAAAGCGGGCGTACGCTGAATATCCTCTTCGCTCCCCGAAACCACGGTGATGCGTATCCGTTCGACGGCTTCAGCGGGGTGCTTGCTCACACGTACTACCCCGCCCCGCCCAATCCCGAGCCGCGTGCCGGAGACATTCACTTCGACGACGACGAGGAGTGGGTGATCGGACCGGACCTTTCCAGGTATTCGGCCGATCTTTTCTC
>JAEHDI010000823.1 GCA_016880505.1 Bryobacterales bacterium
CGCCGGCCGGTCCGGCCTCGTTTTCGTCTCGAACAGCTCCCCCACCCCGAACAAAAATCAGCCCGAAACGATGGTCGCCGGCGTCGCGCTACTGGACTACGACAACGACGGTTATCTTGACGTTTACTTCGTGAACGGCGCGGCGATACCGTCGTTGAAGAAGGAAACCCCTCAGTTCTGGAACCGGCTCTACCACAACAACCGGGATGGTACGTTCACCGACGTGACCGAGAAAGCAGGCGTCGAGGGCGACGGGTACGGCATGGGGGCCGCCACCGGCGACTACGACAACGACGGCTGGACCGATATCTACGTGGTAAACGTAACTCGGAACGAGCTTTTTCGCAACAATCACGACGGCACGTTTACGGACGTCACCGGCAAGGCGCGGGTGAGTGGAGGGATTCTCGACGGCAAGAAGATGTGGTCGGTCTCGGCCGCCTGGCTTGATTACAACAACGACGGCCTGCTCGATCTCTTCGTGTCGAACTACTGTAAATGGGAAGTTAACAAAGACCCTTTCTGCGGCCCCAACCCCGGGCTGCGGGCCTACTGCCATCCTCAGAACTACGGGGCGCTGCCCAACACTCTGTACAGCAATAATGGGGACGGCACATTCACGGACGTATCCACCGAGACCGGCATCGGCGAGCATCCAGGCAAGGGCATGGGAGCGGCCATCGCCGACTACGACGGGGATGGGTTCACGGATATCTTCGTCGCCAACGACACCTATCCCAACTTCCTGTTCCACAATCTGAAAGGCAAAAAGTTCGAGGAAGTGGCGCTCGAAGGCGGCGTCGCTTACTCCCAAGCCGGACAGCCTCTCTCCGGGATGGGCGTCGATTTCCGGGACGCGGACAACGACGGGCGCGCGGACATCTGGCACACCTCCGTCGAGAACGAGTCTTTTCCCCTGTATCAAAACCGAGGAGCAGGTCAGTTCGTGGACAGGACGATACCAGGTCTCCTGGCAGGAACGCGGCACATGTCCGGTTGGTCGAACGGGATCTTCGACTTCGACAACGATGGATGGAAAGATCTTTTCGTGGCCCGCGGAAACGTTCTCGACAACATCGCGCAGTTCTCCGACCGCACTTACGGCGAACCGAATACTGTTTTCCGCAATCTCGCCTACGGCAAGTTTGAAGATGCGAGCAGCAAAGCGGGGCCCGACTTCCAGAAGGCTGCGCCTCATCGCGGAGCGGCCTTCGGTGACATCGACAACGACGGCCGAGTGGACGCCATCGTGACGGTCCTGAACGACAAGGCGAAGTACTTCCACAACGTATCGCGGAGCGGCAACCACTGGATTTTGCTGAAACTCACCGGCCAGAAAAGCAGCCGGATGGCATTGGGAGCTCAGATCCGCATCACAGGCAACGATGGCCTGAAGCAGTACAACGAGGTCACCACTGCGGTTGGCTACGCCTGTTCCAGCGACTCTCGCGTCCACTTCGGGCTCGGAGCATCCAAGACGATCCGTGAGATCGAAATCAGGTGGCCGAGCGGGATTCGGCAAACACTCGGGAAAGTGGCGGCGGACCAGATTCTGGAGATTCAGGAGACGGCGAACTGAACTTCGCTTCTACTTTTCGATTTTGCCCCTGGCCTGGCTGGCTTCCTGTTCGGCTCTTAACTTCTGCACCAGCGCCCGCTCGCGATCTCCGTCGGTCTTGCGCTTCAGGCGGTAGTAAACCTGGGCGAGGGAGACATGCGCTTCGAGAAACTGCGGCGCCTCTTTCACGACCTCTTCCAGAGTGGCGCAAGCCTTTTCCAGCTTGCCGGCGGCGAGATCCGTGGCCCCCGCCTGGTACAGAGCGCGTAGGTCCCCCGCGCGCACCCGGAGAGCCCGCGCGAGCAGTCCTTGCGCGCGATCGAACTCGCCGTTCTCTTTGAGCAGTACTGCCAGCCTCAGGTTCGATTCGTAATCGTTGGGATTCCGCTCCAATTCCTTTTCGAAGGCGTCCCGGGCTGCCGGCATGTTGCCGCTGAGCATTTGAGCCCGGCCGAGGTAAGAGTAGACGTCCGGAAGATTTGGGTTGAGATCCACGGCTTTCTGGAAGTCTGCGATGGCGGCGGGGTAATCTAGCGCTTCGAGCTTGGCCGTTCCGAGAAGAAGATGGGCTTCCGCCGAGTCGCCGTTTCGCAAGATGCGGTCAATCATCTGCTGGCCGCGTTCGATCTGCTTGTCGCGGAGCAATGCTGTTCCAAGCAGATACGCAATGGCAAGGTCATTCTGGTTCTGCTTCTCGAGCGGAGTGAGCAGGTCGACCACGCGCGCGTTTTCTCCCTGCCGGAGCCAGCAGTCGGCGAGCAGCAGCGTGACTTGCCGGCTGGCGGAATCGGCGGCGTGCAAGGCGGACAACTCGCGGGAGGCCTCTGAAATTTCTCCCGCCTTGTAGAAAGCCAGAGCGAGATTCAGCCAGATACGGGGGTCCTTCGGCCCGAGCTTTAATGCTTGCTGATACTCGGCGATCGCGTCCGTGTAGCGGCCGGTGCTTGCCAGCGCGGCGCCCAGGTTCGATCGCGCGTCGCGAGCGTCGGGCCGCAGCTTCAGGTAAGCCCGGTATTGCTGGATGGCCGCCTCCATGTTGCCGGACCGATGCGCGGCAATGGCCTGCTGCAGAATGCGCTCCGGAGTCTCTTGAGCGAATGGGAAGAGCCAAAAGACGGACAACGCCAGCACAAGGCTCAAGCGTCGCAGCATTGAAATCTATGGTAGATGGAACCCTGAAATTCTGGCAAGCGGTCGCCATCCGCTTCCGTTCTCCGCTTGAGACGTGAGCTTCTTCGATTGTGACACGTGTAAATAAAATGACTGGGAAGCTGTGAAGTTGTCGATTTGAACTGTCCCCGAACGACTACACGGTGAGGACAGCGGTTCCACCGCGAATGAAGCAGCGCGGAATGATCCATGATATCGGGAGCTGCTGGGCCAGAAACCGCTAAGAATCGAAACGAGGGGAGAAAGACGATGAAGACTGGGAAATTCTGTAAACGTGTCGTGTGCCGCCCGTTCCCGCAACTGGCCTCGGCTGTATTGGCTTTAACAGTAGTCGCTGCGGCGGCGAGCTTGACCGAATCGGAGAAGAAGGAAGGCGTTGAACAACTCAATCGGACCCGCGCCGGTGTGGTCGAGGCAACGAAGGGGCTCTCGGAGGCCCAGTGGAACTTCAAGCCTGGGCCGGAGCGCTGGTCCGTTGCGGAGGTCCTGGAGCATATCGTGCTCGTCGAGGACTTCCTGCTGGAGAACACGTCCCAAAAAGTGATGCAGGCGCCGGCAGGCAAGGCGGACCGCGACTACAAGAGCACGGACAAGATGGTTTTGAGCGCTATCGCCGACCGCACCCAAAAAGCCCAAGCCCCAGAGCCGGTGATTCCTAAAGGACGCTGGTCACCCCGGGAGTCGCTTGACCATTTTCTGAAGAGCCGGGAGAAGACGATAGCATTCCTCACGTCCACGCCCGGGTTGCGGGAGCATGTCACGGACTCGCCGCTCGGCCAACCCCTGGACGCGTACCAGTGGCTGCTGTTCATCTCTGCGCACAGCGAGCGGCACACGAAGCAGATCCTGGAAGTGAGGGGCGATCCGAATTTTCCGAAGGAGTAGCGCTCGTCCCGGAGACGTTCGAGGAGTCGACTATGAAGACCGAACCGCAGAAGGAACATCAGTGGTTACAGAAGTTGGTTGGCGAGTGGACTTACGAAGCTGACGTGGCGATGAAGCCGGGCGAGCCGCCGACGAAGTGCACGGGGACCGAAAGTGTGCGATCGCTGGGCCCCCTTTGGATCCTGGCCGAAGGGGAGGGCGAGATACCCTGCTGGGGCCCCGCCACGACGATGATGACGCTTGGCTATGACCCGCAGAAGAAACGGTACGTGGGAACCTGGGTCGGATCGATGATGAGCCACCTTTGGGTGTACGACGGCGCTCTGGATGCAGCAGGACTGGCGCTGGCATTGGACACCGAGGGCCCCAGCATGGCTGGCGACGGAAAGATGGCGAAGTACCAGGACGTGATCGAGTTCAAGAGCGACGATCACCGGCTACTCATATCGCAGGTGCTCGGCGATGACGGCAAGTGGCACCAGTTCATGTCGACGACCTATCGGCGGAAGCAGCTGTGACTTGCCACCCTGGAATTACCTCCTCCACCCCGCGGCGATCAAGGCCGCTATAAAGACAACTTGGAGCACGGCCCGCAGGGGCAGGCTGGTCGCCTTTCTGCCGCGGAGTGTCAATCCCTGGCGGGCCGCATGCATATTAGCCGGGAACATCAGCACCAGCATCACCGCGAGGCAGATGGACGACGCGCGAGTTGTGGCAGGCAGGACCAACCCGATGGCGCCCAGGATTTCGAGCACACCGGTGAGCGTGACGAGCGCCTCCGGACGTGGGAACACAGGCGGCACCATGCGGATCAGGTCGGCCCTCGCCTTCCCCCAGTGTGCAGAGGCGGTCACGAAAAACATCACCGCGAGGGCCGCACGGAGCGAAGGCTGCCAGCCATCGAGCATCGAGATCCAGAGCGCGCCGGCACTCCGCAGAACGGCAAATGAAACAACCAGAACCAGCAGGACTACCATGGCAATCACTCATGCACGGGCTGCGCCTGGTACGTGGTCGACTACCGGTGTCGCGACTCGACTGTCTTGCGGAGTGCCGCCTCCTTTTTCCTGAGCTCGCCGGTGGGGTCGCTAGGACCGAAGTCCTCTGTCTCGAAGACCTGGCGAATCTCGACCTCAGTCTTGTCGAAAGGCGCCCGCTTAAGCCACTCGATGGCCTCCTCCTTCGACTTTACCTGCCAGAGCCAGAAGCCGGCGATCAGTTCCTTTGTCTCGGCGAACGGTCCGTCCGTCACGGTTCGCTTCTGTCCAGAGAACTTGACGCGTGCACCCTTCGAACTGGCATGCAGCCCTTCACCCGCGAGCATCACACCGGCCTTCACCAGTTCCTCGTTGAACTTTCCCATTTCGGCGAGCACCTTCTCGCTCGGAAGAACACCCGCCTCCGAGTCCTTGTTGGCTTTGACGATCACCATGAATCGCATTGTCCTTTCTCCCTTTCGTATGGAGTCGGCTCAGCTGTACCGTTTCTCCCGGCCGCAGGCCTATAGCATCATCGATGCGCGAGTCAGGTAGAGACCTTCGTCACGCCAGCGGCTCGTAGCACAGCAAGACGTTCCCATTGCCGAACGCCCGCGTCTTTGTTAGCTTCAGAGCCAGCTTCTTTTGGACGCCGTCGAACATCGTCCTCCCCTTGCCAAGGATGATCGGATTTACCACGACCTGGTATTCGTCGATCAAGCCCTCCAGCGCCAATTGCGAGATAATGCTGCCGCTTCCGAAAACGACCATGTCTGGTCCGGGCTCGTTCTTCATCTTTCGTATTTCCGACGCCAGGTCGCCCTTGACGAGCTTCGTGTTGTTCCACGAGGGTTTGTCCATGGTTCTCGAAAACACGACCTTCGGCAGGGTGTTCATCCGCTCGGCCACAATGGGGTCATTCTTGATCGCAAGCGGCGTCGGCCAGTAGCTTCGCATGAGGTCATACGTAATCCTGCCGAACAACAGCTCGCCTCCGGCAGCTGCGTTTTCGTTGACAAATGCATGCCATTCCGCGTCTTGCTTGTGAGCCCAGCTCATGTCGCCGTTCCTGTCGACAAAATAACCATCCAGCGA
>JAEHDI010000824.1 GCA_016880505.1 Bryobacterales bacterium
GGAGGAGCCTCTCAGGCTCAGGGTGTTCATGTACAACTACGCCGACACATCCCACTCGCTCGTGGATCGGGCCCGTCGCGAAACGGACATGATCTTCCGGCGAGTCGGGGTGGAGATCGAGTGGGTGCAATGCACCCTCTCCATGCGGAATGCGCCGCAGCAGCTTTGCTCGATGCGTCGCGGTCCAGCGAACCTCGAACTCCGGTTGCTGCCACGACGCATGGCGGATCGCATGAGGCTCGGATCGAACGCAGCCGGCTTCGCTCTGCAACCTCTGGACGGAGTGCCCGGCGTCCTTGCCAACGTGTTCCCGAACCACGCGGCGGATCTGGCAACAAACAGCGGGCGCGACAGAGGTGTGATGTTGGGCCATCTAATCGCTCACGAACTGGGCCACTTGCTGCTCGGGATCGGGAGCCACTCAACCAGCGGAATGATGGCCGCGCCATGGGGCAGGCGGGAACTCTCATGGGCGATGAAGGGCTGCCTGACGTTCTCGCGGCCGGAAGCGGCAAGAATCCGCAGTCGCCTTCTTTTACACAGCACCGCCATGGAGACGTCGAAAGCGGCCATCCGGTGATCTGATACCTTAAACCCGATGGGCGTCAGATCAACCGTCTCGCTGGATGCGGCAGCATGGCGGCGGTAGCCGCGCGACCGCGGGAACCGGTGATCGGGCCGGTGCTCCGGACTCTACGACCGATCATCTATCTCGCCGCATTCCTCTGGCGGCGCCTGCTTTTCCGGAGCACCTTCATCGGCGTGACCGGAAGTCTCGGCAAGACGACCGCAAAGGAATGCCTCGGAACGATCCTGGCTTCGCTGTACCCCACCTACCGCACCCGGCTGAACCAAAACGCTCCACTCGGAGTCGCGCTGAACATCCTCCACGTCCGGCCGTGGCATCGGTTCGCGGTGATCGAGGCAGCTACTGGACAGCCCGGCATGATGCGGTCTTCGGCGCGGATGTTGCGCCCCGACGTCGTGCTGGTTCTGAATCTCAAACGGACGCACACGACTGCGTTTCGCACTCTGGCGGAGCACGCGGCTGAAAAAGAGCTCCTGGTGCGAGCCGTTCGGCCGGGAGGTCGCGCGGTCCTGAATGCCGACGACCCGCGCGTCGCGTCGCTGGCCGATGGAAAGAAGCTTCGCGTGACCAGGTTCGGCATGACCGAAGGGTGCGACGTGGTCGCCGCGAGGGTCGCTGGAACATGGCCGGCGCGCTTGAGCTTCGAGGTCCGCAGCGGCTTAGAGACGCTGGCGGTCCGGACCCGGCTCGTCGGTGTACATTGGGCCAACTCAGCGCTGGCGGCGCTTGCGACCGCGCATGCGCTCGGATTTCGCATGGCCGACGCCGTTGAGGCCCTTCACGCTGTGGAGCCGTTTCCGGGAAGGTGCCAGCCAGCACGGGTTCCGAGTGGTGCGATCTTCCTGCGCGACGACTATAACTCCTCGATTGACTCGATCGGTCCGAGCCTGAGCGTGCTTCGCGACGCCGAGGCGGAACGCCGGGTTCTCGTGATGACGGACGTGTCCGATCTCGGCGTGAACCGTCGGGTCAGACTCAGGCATCTCGCACCCGAGATCTCCGCCTCTGCGGACAGCGCCGTCATCATTGGTGAAGCAGCCGAGTTTGGGAAGCGACGCCTGGTGGAGGCAGGTATGGCGCCGGAGAACGTTCATCCGTTTGACAATCTCCAGCCGGCCGCGGAGTTCCTGCGTTCCGAACTGCGCGATGGAGACCTGGTGCTTCTCAAAGGGCGCACCACCGATCACGCGGCACGGGTTTTCTTCGCTCAACTTGGCGAGGTGCGCTGCTGGAAGTCCTACTGCCGGAAGACCATCCTGTGCGACCATTGCCCGGATCTCGGCACTCCCCCGGA
>JAEHDI010000825.1 GCA_016880505.1 Bryobacterales bacterium
GCGCCGGCAAACTTTACCGCACTCCGGTCGAATTCAAAGATAACTCGCACCTGATCCGAATCATCGAGAAGATCGTGTCGCGCGTCGGCCGGCGCGTGGACGAGTCGTCGCCGATGGTGGACGCGCGCCTACCGGACGGCTCGCGTGTCAACGCAGTGATTCCGCCGGTGGCGGTGGACGGGCCTTTGCTCTCGATCCGCCGTTTCGGACGCGATCCGCTCCAGGCGGAAGACCTGGTGAAGGGCCTGTCCCTCACGGACGGCATGCTTCAGTTGCTTCAGGCCGCTGTGAAGGCGCGCCTGAACCTCATCATCTCGGGCGGCACGGGCGCCGGCAAGACGACGCTTCTGAACGTGCTTTCCGGATACATTCCTGAAGACGAACGCATTGTGACCATCGAGGACGCCGCTGAGTTGCAGTTGCGGCAGATCCACATCGCGCGGATGGAGTCGCGGCCGCCGAATATCGAAGGCCAGGGCGCGATCAAGATCCGCCAACTGGTAATCAACGCCCTCCGCATGCGCCCGGATCGCATCATCGTCGGCGAGGTTCGTGGCGAGGAGGCGCTGGATATGCTCCAGGCGATGAACACCGGCCATGATGGCTCGCTGACAACGATTCACGCCAACAGCCCCAGAGACGCCATAGGCCGCCTCGAGGTCATGGTAGGCATGGCGAACGCCAACATGGGCGTGCGCTCCATCCGGCAGCAGGTGAGCTCGGCGGTTGACCTGTTTGTTCAGATCGCACGTCTCAGCGATGGAAGCCGGCGTCTGACGCACATGACGGAGTGCGTGGGGATGGAAGGCGACCAGGTAACCACCCAGGAACTGTTCGTCTTCGAAAAGACCGGTCTGGGCGAGAACGGCCGTGTCAAGGGACGGTTCCGGGCGACCGGTATCCGGCCGAAGTTCTATGAGCGGCTTGTGGCTTCGGGAATCCAATTGCCGACGTCGCTATTCCAGACCGTGGTCGAGATCCGGTAGAGGTTTGACATGACGGTATTGGTCATCAGCTTCCTCGTCATCTTCGCACTGGTGCTGATCGCAGTCAGCGTGGGGTGGAGTTTTCTGGAGGCGCAGCGCAAGAAGAAGGTCGTGGGGATGCTCCAGACGGTCACTGGAGAAACCATCGTCTCGGAGACAACAGTCCTCAAGGAGGCCGGTGGGGAGGAAGACCCACTCACTCAACTGGTCGCACGCTTCAACTTGACGCAGAAGCTCCAGGCACGGATTCAGCAGGCGGGTCTGGATTGGAGCGTGGGCAAGTTTCTCCTCATGACCGCTGCCGGCATAGTCATCGGGGCGCTCGTCGGGCTGCGATTCAAGATCCTGATTTTCCAGTGGAGCAGCTCGATCGGACTTGCCCTGATCCTCGGCTTCTTGCCCTACGTGTATGTGATGCGCAAACGGACCGCGCGGCTGGGTGCATTCGAGGAGCAGTTCCCGGAGGCGCTGGATTTTCTCGCCCGGGCAATGCGCGCCGGTCACGCGTTCTCGGTGAGCCTCGAGATGCTCGCCGACGAGTCTCCGGACCCGCTCGGGAAGGAATTCCGGCAGGTGTTCAACGAGCAGAACCTCGGCTCGCCAATCGAGGTCGCGCTTCAAAACCTCGCGACCCGGATACCGCTGCTTGACGTCAGTTTTTTCGTCTCGTCGGTGATGTTGCAGAAAGAGACCGGCGGCAATCTCGCAGAAATCCTTACCAAACTTGCGTACGTTATCCGGGAGCGTTTCCGGCTGAAGGGGCAGGTGAAGGCCGCCAGCGCCCACGGCCGAGTCACGGGACTCGTCCTGTCGGTGATGCCGATTGTAGTGATGTTCGCCCTTCTCATCGTCGCCCCCGGTTATCTCCAGGGAATGGCGAAAGACCCGGACGGCAAATGGATTATCCTGGGAGCGATTGTCGGCCAGTTGGTGGGGTACTACTTCATCCGGCGAATTGTGAATATAAAAGTATGAGGCAGGAGCTTTGAAATGATTCCGATCTTAATTGCGGTCGTTCTTTTCTCGTTCCTGATGATCGCCATCTCCGTGTACGGCTATCGCCGGTATGCGAAGCCCGGCCGCTTCTATGACCAACTCGGGACGCCTGTCGCCGGGGGCGGGAGTGAAGTACTCGCACTGGACGGCGCGCCAGAGGAGAGCGTGCTGATCAAAATAACGCGGCAGATTGGGGAGAAATTGCCGGTCTCGCCTCAGGACGCCAGTCTTGCGCGCAGATACCTTTCCGCCGCCGGCTATCGCTCGGACGGGGCAGTCAGAGTTTATTACGGAGTCAAAGTCGTCCTCTGCATCGTGCTTGTGTTGCTAGCGCTCTTGTTCCGCGACGTTGTCACCGCCAATCCAATCTTGCGGATCGTGTTAGTAATTGCCGCGGGCCTCGTTGGTTACTTCGGCCCGACGTTCATGCTCGAACATCTGGTGAGCAAGCGGCAGGAAAGACTCCGGATGGCGTTGCCCGATGCGCTCGACCTGATGGTGGTGTGCGTGGAAGCGGGTCTCGGCCTCGATCAGGCAATGCGCAGTGTGTCTCAGGAACTGCGCATGACGCACAAAGAGATCAGTGACGAATTGAGTCTCGTGAATCTGGAGATGCGAGCGGGAAAACGAAGGGCGGAGGCATTAAAGAACCTGGCGGATCGCACGGGCGAACCGGAGCTGCGTAAGCTTGTGGCGATTCTAATTCAGGCGGACCGCTTCGGCACGAGCATCGCGGAGTCTTTGCGTACGCATTCCGACTTTATGCGGGTTCGGCGCCGTCAGGAAGCGGAAGAGCGGGCAGGGAAAGTCGGGGTGAAACTGGTTTTCCCGATCTTCTTCTTCATTATGCCGTCCATGCTCGTTGTGGCGGCAGGCCCCGGACTATTACAAGTCTTTAAGTATCTGTTCCCGATGATGCGTAGTTTCCAGATGTAGAAGGCGTTTGACCTATTTCTGATCCGACAGGAGGAATCGATGGACAACAGTACAATGTCCGCAGTGTTGTGGATTGCCGCCGGAGGCATGCTCGTTTTGTACCTGGCGCGCCGCCGGAAGCGCAAAATGGCCGGAAAATAGCAGACCCTTTCGCC
>JAEHDI010000826.1 GCA_016880505.1 Bryobacterales bacterium
CCGCCGCCGCTCGGCAACTGCGAGATCGCGGAGGCGAAGCGCGATTTCGGCGAACGGCTCTTCTTCAAGGGCAACATGAACTCAGTGGCTCTGCTGCAATACACAACGCAGGAAGAGGTGAAGGCGGAGGCGGCGCGGCCGCTGCGCATCGGCAAGCCGGGTGCGGGTTACATCCTCAGTACCGCGTGCTCGGTCGCTCCGCGAGTGGAACCCTGGAAGCTGGAAATGCTCGCGCCACTCGCCGAGGAAATTGGACGCTACTCATAGCCACGGGAAGGCATACGCCGGGCGATTTGCGAAGCGCTTCGGCACTTTCTAAGTCGGACCTACCGGCGCGACGGCTTGCCGGACCGGTACGCGGAGCGTACGCTGGCTCTTTTGGGGAACTGTCACAAGTGGAGCCAGCCATGTCCAGCACGAGCACGGGAGTCCCAGGCCTGACTTATGCGATCGAGCCGGGCCGCACGCATCCTTTAGGCGCTATTCCAGACCGCGAGGGTGTCAACTTCTCCGTCTTCTCGGCGAATGCCACAGGCGTCGAGCTGTTGTTGTTCGAGTCGCATGACTCGCCGTTTCCGTTCCAGGTGATCGCTCTCGACCCGTACGTCAACAGGACCTTTCACTTCTGGCACGTATTTGTGCGCGGCCTGAAGCCGGGGGCGCACTACGCGTACCGGGTAGACGGCCCGTGGAATCCCGCGGCCGGGCACCGGTTCAACCGGAAGAAAGTACTCATCGATCCGTATTCGCGGGGGAACACGGACGCTCTGTGGGATCGGGCCGCGGCATGCGGAGCGGACGACAACGTGGCGAGCTCGATGCGGAGCGTTGTCATCGACACGGCCGGTTACGACTGGGACCGCGACCAGCCGTTGGATCAGCCGGTGAACGATCTGATCATTTACGAAATGCACGCTGCGGGCTTTACCAAGTCCCCGACATCGCGCGTAAGACATCCCGGGACGTTCTCCGGAATTATCGAGAAGATTCCGTACCTGAAAGGGCTGGGGATTACCGCCGTCGAGCTGCTGCCGATTTTCGACTTCGACGAGGCGGCCGTGCTTCGCGTGCATAACGGCGAGCCGCTCCGGAATTACTGGGGATACAGCACAATCAGTTTCTTCGCGCCGCAGTGCGCATATTGCGTGGACCCGGCAAAAGGGGCGCACCTCACAGAGTTCCGCGACATGGTGAAGGCGCTGCACAAAGCGGGGATCGCCGTGATTCTGGACGTGGTCTTCAACCACACGGACGAGGGCAATCACGAAGGGCCGGTTCTGTCATTCAAGGGATTCGAGAACAGCGTCTACTACTTCCTCGTGCCGTGGAACCGGGAGTTCTACTTCGACTTCACAGGCTGCGGGAACACGATGAAGTGCAACCATCCGATCGTGCAGAAGCTGATTGTGGAGTGCCTGCGGCATTGGGTTCAGGAAACACACGTCGACGGATTCCGCTTCGATCTGGGATCCGTACTGGCTCGCGGTGAGGACGGCGCGCCGCTGGCCAACCCGCCGGTGGTGTGGCAGATCGAGCTGGACGAGTACCTGGCCGACACCAAGGTGATCGCAGAGGCGTGGGATGCTGCCGGACTGTACCAGATCGGATACTTTCCGGGCAACCGGTGGATGGAGTGGAACGGGAGGTATCGGGACGACATCCGGCGGTTCGTGAAGGGCGAACCAGGTCTGGTTGGCGCGGTGGCTTCGCGCATTGCAGGCAGCGCGGACATTTACCAGCCGGCCGGCGAACTGCCGGTGAACAGTATCAATTTCATCACGAGCCACGATGGATTCACGCTGAATGACCTAGTCTCCTACAACGAGAAGCACAACGAAGCGAACGGCGAACACAATCGCGACGGCGCGAACGACAACGATAGCTGGAACTGCGGGGTGGAAGGCGAGACGGACGATCCTGCGGTCGAAGCGCTGCGCGCGAGGCAGATCAGAAACTTCGCCGCCATTCTCATGCTCTCGCGCGGCGTGCCGATGTTCACGGCCGGCGACGAGATCCGCCGCACGCAGAAGGGAAACAACAACGCCTACTGCCAGGACAACGAGATCAGTTGGTTCGACTGGGACCTCGTGGAGAAGAACTGGGATATCTTCCGTTTCTGGAGTCTGATGATCGATTTCAGAAAGCGGCACTCGACACTGCACGATCCGCATTTCTTTCGGGGAAGGGTGAACGAGCGAGGCGTCGCGGACGTAACGTGGCACGGGTGCAAAGTGAACCAGCCCGGCTGGAACGATCCGGCGGCGAGGGCGCTCGCATTCACGCTGGGCGGCTTTGGCAGCGACCCGGACCTGCACGTGATGATGAACATGCACTGGGACAGGCTGGAGTTTGAAGTGCCGGCGGTTCCCGGGCGGAGGTGGAGCCGGGCGATCAACACCGCACTGCCACCCCCCGATGACATCGCGGAAGCGGGGATCGAGGCCGCCTTCGATGGGAGCGCGTGCGTGGTGGAAGGGCGCAGCATCGTGGTGCTGGTGTCGGCATGAGGGGCCGAGCGCGGCCGGGTATCGGGAAAGTCATGTAGAATGCCTCACTCGGAGGCATTTCTCACGATGCGTGTGATTCTCTCATTCGTTCTGGGTGCGGGCCTTGCGCTGGCGGCACCCGCCTTGCGGATCACCGGTGGGGCCGTCGACGACCAGGTATTCCAGAGCGGCCCCGGCGGTAGGGCGGATATCTCACTTTCCGGCACCGCGACTGACGCCGACTCCAAGTCCATCGAGGTTCGCATCACGCGAAAGTTCGTTCCGGTGGAGGGGTGGGACTGGAAGGTCTCAGGCTCGGTCCGGCAGGACCAGTGGAATGCGGAGTTGCGCGGCGTGCCTGCCGGCGGACCTTACCGGATTGAAGTTCGGGTTCACGGAACGACGGTATCGGACAGCGTGCGGAACGTATTGGTCGGTGACCTGTGGGTGCTGGCGGGACAGTCGAACATGCAGGGCGTCGGCGACCTCGTGGATGTCGAACCACCGCATGAACTGGTCCACAACTTCGATATGGCCGACCACTGGGTGGTAGCGGAGGAACCTCTGCACCGGCTGGTGGACGCGGTCGACCGTGTTCACTGGTCTCGCAACCCGCAGACGAAGGAACCGGAGCGGTTCGAGGGCGAGCGGCTGCGGAAGTACATTGCGGAGCGCAGGAAGGGGACCGGGCTTGGACTGCCGTTCGCGGTGGAGATGGTCAAGCAGACGGGTGTGCCGATCGGCCTGGTTTCGTGCGCGCACGGAGGGACGTCGATGGACCAGTGGAGCCCAGCGCTCAAGGACCAGGGCGGCGACTCGCTATATGGCTCGATGGTGCGGAGGGTGCGTGCGGTTGGAGGAAAGGTCGCTGGGGTGCTTTGGTACCAGGGTGAGTCCGACGCCAATCCGAAGGCCGCGCCCGAGTTCCAAGCGAAGTTCGAGCGCTTCATTACCGCGGTACGGGAGGACTTCGGACAGCCCGATCTGCCTTTCTACTATGTTCAGATCGGCCGGCACGTCGCCGATACGAACATGGCCGAGTGGAACCTGGTGCAGGAGGGCCAGCGGAAGGCGGAAG
>JAEHDI010000095.1 GCA_016880505.1 Bryobacterales bacterium
TGGACAGCGGGCCAGCAGGGCTTCGTAGCTAAATCCGGCCGTCGTGGACGGCACACCGGCAGATTGCCCCAGGGGCGGCATGCTCACGGGCTGCACTTCCAGTGGAGCGAGGGTGGTTTCTACATGTCCCCCCATGGAGGTTGCTCTTTCCTGTTCGGCGCGTTTCAAAGCGTCATGGATGCGGCTCATAGTTTTCCTCCCTTGGGCAGATCCTGTTCAGATTGACGCAGGCGGTCCGCCAGCGTGGCGAGCGTCCGTAAAGCGTCCACCAGGTCAAATTTGTCCTGCGCGTGCGGAACCACCGGCGTGGTCACCACGGCCGGGGAGGTTCCATCCGAGAGATCGAAGTCGCGGGCCACCGTGTCGACCGCGTCCGCGGCGACCGTTTTTTTCTGATCGACGAAGGAACTCACCAGGCAGTGTTCGCAGAGCAGGTTGATCACACGCGGGATTCCCCCGGAGTAGCGAAACAGCGCGACCACCGCCTCGGGCTCGAAGATGGTTTCCCCATTCGAACCGGCAATGCGCAAACGCTGGTGGATGTAGGCATTGGTTTCTTCGAGGTTGAAGGCGTGGGTTTTTGCGCGCAACGTCAGGCGCTGGCGCAACTGGCGCAACTGCGGCTGCTTGAGGCGCTGTTCCAGTTCCGGCTGTCCGACCAGGATGATCTGCAGGAGCTTCTCGGTAAACGTCTCCAGATTGGTGAGCATGCGAATCTCTTCGAGCACTTCGTCGGAGAGATTCTGGGCTTCGTCGATGACCAGCACGGCGGTTTCGCCGGCCCGGTAGCGGTCGAGCAGCCAGTTGTAAAGGCGCTGCAGGATCTGGCTCTTCGATTTGGTGTCGCAGGGGATGCCAAAGTCCGCCATCATGAAATCGAGCAACTGCGGGACGTCCATGCGCGAGTTGAAGATGAAGGCGGTGGCCACCTGCTGCAGGCGCAGCCACTCCATCAACTTGTTAATCAACGTCGTTTTGCCGGTGCCGACCTCGCCGGTGAGCAGGACGAATCCCTTGCGGCTCTGGATGCCATAGGTCAGGCAAGCCAGCGCCTCTTCGGTGTGCCGCGTCAGGTAGAGGTAGCGCGGGTCCGGATTGACGTTGAACGGGTTGGCGCGAAGGCCAAAAAACTCTTTATACATAAGCTTCCGTTAGACCTCGACCTTCTCGTGATCTTTCGGTGTGGAACCATTGCGTTTCCAGAAACTGCGATGGCCATTGCCGTTGACCGCCACTTCTTCTTCCGCCAGCCAGGGCACGGACACCAGCAGCGGCAAGTCCATGACGGCGGCCGCATCTTTCTCGGTGCGAATGGACGTGTCGCGGAACTCCAGTACGATGGCGAGGAACAGGCCAAGCGCCAGGCCCGCACCCAATCCCGCTCCGGCAAACACCAGGCGGTTGGGGAAGCTGGGAGAATCCGGCAGCGAGGCAAAGTTCAAGATGGTCATCAGCTCACCCTGTTGCTGGCTTTCCATGTTGGTCGCCAACTCGGCCTGGCTCTTCTTGGTGAGCAGATCCTTGTAGAAGCTTTGCGCGTTGTCGTAATCGCGGGTCAAAAGCTTGTACTGCTCTTCGATCGCCGGGCTCATCGAGGCTCGGCTTTGATAGAGCTGAATTTGCTGCTGCAGGCGCTTCTGATCGGCGCTGGATTGCTGGATCACGCCCTGGTACTGGTGGATCTGGAGACGGAGCTGGCGAATCTCAGGCGGCTCGGCCAGATTGGCTTTGTCGTTCGCGGTGTCGGAGGTTCCGCTGGCCGCGGCCTTATTCACCTGGTCCAGCTTCTTCTGGACTTCGGCGATATCGGCCTTGGTCTTGATCACATCCGGGTGGTCGTTCGTATACCGCGCCTGCAACTGGAGCAGTTGGGATTGCAGCGTGCTGAGCTGCTGTTCGAGGGTTTGCGGATTACTGCTGGACTGCGAGGCCTTCCAGGAAGCGAGTTGCTGCGCCAGCATGCTCTCGGTGTACGACTTATCCTGCTGGGCGCGGTTGAGGGTCTGGGTGCTGGCATCGAGCTGGGAATTCAGCGTCATCAGGATGCGGACGTTGTTGTCGGCATCGCCGGGAAGCTGGCCGAAGTATTTCCTCTTGAAGTCGGCAAACTTGCCATCCTCCTCGTCCAGCGCGCGCTTGGCATCCTCCACCTGGCGGCTCAGGAAATCGGTGGTGTCCTTGGCGGTCTCGGCGCGGCTTTTCGAATTCTCCGTCAGAATCAGCGAGGTGACGCCGCTACAGATCTGCTGGGCGCGCTTGGCATCGCTGTCGGTGTAGCTCACGTTGAAGCCGGGCACCGGCTCGGAATTGGCCGATTGCCTCGCTTTCTTGGCCGCCAAGCCAGCCGAGCCAGCCGAACTCATGTTGGTGATCACGGGCTGCACCTGGACGGCGCCCGCCTGGATGTCGGTAATTATCTTGCTCTGCTCATCCGGCTTCGTGATGCCCATGCCTTCCAGCATCGGCTTCAAGCGGCTGGGGCTGATGACCTGCTGGACCAGCGAGCCGATGCGCTGGGTAA
>JAEHDI010000827.1 GCA_016880505.1 Bryobacterales bacterium
AGCGAGCGTTGGTTTCGCCTGCCCGCCGTCGAAATCCACCAGCCGTTCGAACACGAGCGGAGACAGCATCTCCTTGGCTCGCGCATCGGTCATCGCCAGGCGAAGAGTTCCTCCGTAACGCGGGCGGTCGGCGGCGCTTGAAGGCAGCGCCAGCAGGCTACCGAGCGCAACGAGCCGACACACGGTAAGCCGCATACCCTTGCCTCTCCGGATCCTGGACGACGGCGATCGCGGTTTGTCCGTCTCCCGCCGGCCACAGCGCCGTGACGACGCCGTCGAAATGAAGTGGCCTGCTCGCCGCCGCGGGATGGCCATCGATCAGTTCGTACGCCCGAACCGTGTCCTGCCCAACTTGTTCGCCGCTCCCGGACGCCAGCACCACCCGGCCGCACGCCGAGTCGATCGCGGTGACGTCGCTGCCCCATCCATCGAATACGGCGAGTCGGCGCATCGCGCCGTCCAGCACGTACGTCCGCCCGTCTACTCCTGCCAGCACACGAAGGTTGCCAGATTCGGAGTTGACTACGGCGGCGGAGAAGAACGAAACCGCTCCGTCGCCGGTGAAGTGATTCCGGCCCGTTGCAAACTCGGCGTCGCCGAAGCCGGCCGGCCATCGGTTTCCCTCGCTGCACTCGAAAGCGAGCGTGGGCTGCATCGCGCCGGCACAGGTGAGACCTGGCAAATAGGCTCGGAACGTCTCGCCTTCCAACGTCAGTCGCCCTCGGACGTCCCGTGGCCAAACTGGCGTGTTCGGTATCGGGGAAGCCTGCCGCCGTTCCCAGGCCTTGTCGTTACGCTCGTAGATCGACACCCCGCCCGGCTGAAGCACCAGCAGACTGTCGCCCGCGCTGGCCACATCCAGAATCGCCTCCGTCGCCTCGATCAGACTTGCCGCCTCCAACACCACTCGGAACTGTCCTCCGGAAGTCGCTGGGCTATCTCCGATCACCAGGAACACCTCCCGTCGATCGCCCCGCATTACTTCGGCGGTCCAAACCAGGCCCGACGCATTCTCCGATAGCGTGATCGTCGCTTTCGCGCCGTCGCTCCGAAGTCCGGCTCCGGCAGCCCTGAGGGCAGCCTCGACAGCACGCCGCGCCTCCACCAAGGCCGCGGGAGGGAGCGACGACCTGTTTTCGACCGCGAGCGACACTGCTTCGCCCGGGCTCAGGCTCCCCGCGATTCGGCGGGCCAGTTCCCGGGCGGCGCTTTCGGGTTCTTGCGCGGATGACATCGCGAACGGGGCGATCCATATCAGGAACATCGCCAGCCGCCGCAAAAAGGAGTGGGACATGCGCCGTTTGTCCCTTCAGCATATACCAGGGTCAAACACGCATGTCCCGCCCGTGACACGAACCTCGGCCCGTGCTTCGCCGGTCACCTCCCCTGGTTCATCGCTCCCGTGAAACCCGCCTGGGAAGGTTCATTCTCTTCGCCCCGGGGCGCCCCGAGCGTCATTGTCGACCTCAGCACGTCATTGGCGAAGAAGTACTTGCCGTCGGTCGGAACCATCATGATCTGGACCTTGTCCGACAGGCGCTCGGCGATAATCTTCTGGATCAGCAACGGGTTCTGTTTGAGCACCTGCGCTTCGGCCTTGAGCCGCTCTGCGTCTGCCGCGGCGATGAGGCGAATGCGATGGTCTTCGGCTTCGGCCATCAGGTTTCGCTTCTCGAGTTCCGCCTTGCTGTCGATCACCTTGGCTTGCGCCGCCGCCTCGGCCTGTTTCACCGTGGACTCCTTGCGCGCTTCGGCTTCTAGCTTTGTCTGCTGGATCTGCTTCTCCTTCAGCGGAAGGGTGTATTGCATCGCATCCGACTGCGCTTTGGCTTGCAGCACCGTCACTTGTGCCAGCGCTTCGGCCTCCTTGATGCGGCGGGCCTTCTCGGCTTCCGCCTCCAGTTCGGCTGTGCGCACCTGCTTCTGCTTCACCTCGACCTCGATCGCGAGCCGTTCGTTCTCCTGCTCCTTCAGCAGCAGTCCCTCGAGTCCCTTCGCGTACTCGCCCGGCAGCAGGATGTCGCGCAGCATGACCTCCTTCACGACGATCGCGTCTGCGGCCAGCTTCTTCCTGATCGTTTCGGCCGCCTGACTGCGAAGCTCCTCGCGCTTCGACGAGAAGACCTCCCGCACCATGTAGTTCGGCACAAGTTCCCGAAA
>JAEHDI010000828.1 GCA_016880505.1 Bryobacterales bacterium
GGAATCCGCTCGATCAGGATCGATTCCGCCTGCAAGCCGAGGCAAAGGTCCTCGCTCAGAGTTGTGATGCGGCTGTACTTGATTCCGGCCTCCGGTTTGAACTCGAATGTCGTCACCACCGGCCCCGGATTGATTTGCACCACATTGCCGAGGACATTGAATTCCTCGAACTTCGACTTGATTCGCGCCGCGATCTCCTTCAATTCCAGCTCGTCGAACGCGCTGCGCCCGCTCGGTTCGTTCAGCAGGTCCGTCGGCGGCAGTTGGTACTCGGGATGTTCGCGCGGGACCGCCGCCGTCTCGCGCGTATGAATCTCCGCCGGGAACGGATCTCTCCGCTGCGCCGGCGGCAGATCCTCCAACGTTTGGATCGGAATCTCCACTGGAGGCTCCGGTTCGGACGCCGGCGCGGCGAACTCCCGAGCAACCGGCGGCTCCGCCACGAGAACGGCTGCGGTTACGGGTGCGGCTTCCGGTTCCGGCGCACGCTCCGGACGAACGCGCTTCGGCTTGCTCTGTTCTTTCGCCTGCTTTCGCCGCGCGCGCTCCTCCTGAAGCACCCGCCAGCGCGCCCGCCAGCCGGCGAGGATGGTCAACGGTCCGGCGAACCACCCGCGCAGCTTCGACACGGTGAACGTCGAGACCAGGTAGATCGACACGACCAGGCATGTGAGCGTCAGCACCACCGCGCCGGTCAGGTTCATCGCCTCGCGTAACCAGCTCGCAATCACGCCTCCCACCAGGCCGCCCATGGAGATCGCGTCGCCGAACAGCCGCCAGTCCGGCAGGAGAGCCAGCCCGGTGGAAGCGCTACTGGCCAGCGCGGCAAAGCCAATGACCCGGATCACGGGCGCTTCTATCTCGTCGGAGCGAATCCATTTCCAGGCGAGCACGCACAGCAGCGCGGGGAACAGGAAGGCTCCCAGCCCGAATGTCTGCAAGGCCAGGTCCGAGAGATACGAGCCGACGTAGCCGATCAGATTGTCCGGACGTCCCGCTGGCGCGGACGTGTTCCAGGAAGGATCGGTGGAGCGATAGGAAAGCAGACTTAGCCAGAGAATGGCGGCTGCTGAAAGGTAAAGAAACCCCGCGACTTCGTTAAGCCGGGGCCGTCGTGTCGGAGATAGGATGCTCATCCCGCTGGATGGCGGAAGATTGTGGCCAGAGCAATCACTATTATGCCAAAAACAATCCGGTAGTAGATGAAAAATTTGAGGGTGTGGCTCCGCAGGTAGCGCAGGAGGAAGGCGATCACCACGCAACCGGTTGCCGCGCTGACCGCAATTCCGAGCACAAACGGCAACCGCAGGTCCGGCGCCACACCGCCATGCTTGATCAGATCATAGACGGCCTTCAGCGCCGCCGCCGCGATCGCCGGAGTTGAGAGCAGAAACGAAAAGCGGGCTGCCGCCGGCCGGTCGATGTGCCGGAACAGCCCGAAGGTGATCGTAATTCCGCTGCGGGACGTACCTGGAACGATCGCCAGCGCCTGTGCCGCTCCAATCACCATCGAGTCGGCAAAGCTGACGTCTCCGAGCTGCTTGCTGCGCTTGCTGACGCGCTCCGCCACGATCATCAGTACCCCGACCGACACCAGCATCAACCCGATCAGAACGTGATTCACCCGCCACACGTTCTCGGCGTAATCTTCGAGCAACAGTCCGGCCACCCCTACCGGCACGGTCGCCGCCGCGATCAGCCACATCAGACGCGGGTTGCGCGCCAGTTCCGGGTCGCTGCCGTGCCGCACGCCGAACCCTTGGAGAATCAGTTGCACCCAATCCCGAAAAAAGTACAGCAGAATTGCCAGCAGCGTGCCGAGGTGCAGCGCGATGTCGAACGTCAGCGTCTGGTCTTTCCAGCCGGACAGCCAGGGCGTCAGCGCCAGATGAGCCGAGCTGCTGATCGGCAGAAACTCGGTCACACCCTGGAGCACCGCCAGGAAAATCACCTGAGGGAGAGGCATAATTGACGAAAAAGCCATCGTAACAGAGCCTTCATGCGGAACACCAAAATTGTCGCGACTTTGGGCCCCGCGGCCGACTCCGGCACGACGTCGAAGCAAATGATAGAGGCAGGCGCCGACGTCTTCCGGCTCAACGCCTCGCACGGTGGCCGCGACGAGCACGTCCGCCGCATCCACTCCGTTCGCGCCGCCTGCGAAGAACTCGGGACCCGCGCCGGCGTCCTGATCGATCTCCAGGGCCCCAAAATCCGCCTCGGCCTGTTCGAGAATGGCCGCTGCACGCTCGAAACGGGCGCGATTTTCACCATTACGACCCGTCAGGTCCTTGGCAATCGCGACTATGCCGGCACGAACTACGTGAATTTCGCCCGCGATGTGAAGCCCGGAAACCGCATCCTGCTCGTCGACGGCAGCGTGGAGCTGACGGCGCTCGACTCCGACGGGGTCTCCGTCCGAACGGAGGTTGTCTCCGGCGGCGAAATCGGCGACCGGAAGGGCATCAACCTCCCGGGCGTCGATGTCAGTACTCCGTCGCTCACCGAGAAAGACATCGACGATCTCGACTTCTCCCTGGCGGAGGGTGTCGATCTCGTCGCTCTTTCCTTCGTCCGGCGGGCCGAGGACGTGCTCAAGCTCCGCGAGTTCTTACGCGAGCGCGGTAGCGACGCCCCGGTCGTCGCCAAAATCGAAAAACCGGAGGCATGGGACAACCTCGACGCCATTCTCGACGCGGCCGACGGCGTCATGGTGGCCCGCGGCGACCTCGGCGTGGAGGTGGCCCTGGAAAAGGTCCCCTTCATTCAGAAGTCGATCATTGAGCGCGCCCGCTATCGGGGCCGCTTTGTCATCACGGCCACGCAGATGCTGGAGTCGATGATCGAGAATCCGCTGCCTACCCGGGCTGAGGTAAGCGACGTCGCCAACGCGATCTACGACGGCAGCGACGCGGTCATGCTCTCGGCCGAAACGTCGATCGGGAAGCATCCCGTCGAGGCCGTGAGGATGATGGCCCGCATCGCGAAGGAGACAGAGCGGACGCTCCGCGAACGTGCACCGAAAGATCCCCCGCACGGACCGAGCCCCACCTACGCCGAAATCCTTGCCGACGCTGCCCACCACGCCTCCCATGGCGCGTCCGTGGCGGCAATCGTCGTCTTCACTTCCAGCGGCTCCAGCGCCCGGCTCGTCTCACGGTACCGGCCGTCGGTTCCCGTCTATGCGTTCACACCGAGTGAGGCGGTGGCCCGCCGCCTGATGCCTGTGTTCGGCGTGCACCCAATCCTGGCGCCCGAAGTCGCCTCGACGGACGACATGCTGTCACTCATGGATAAAGTGCTGCTCGATCGTGGTCTTGTGAACCTCGGCGACGGCATTGTCTTCGTCGCCGGCCAGCCGATCGGCCGGCCCGGCACGACGAACCTCCTCAAACTGCACCGTATCGGCGAGTTCCACTGATCGTCGTGTCCCTCTGGCCTCCTGAAGTAGACTGGAATTCGCTCACCATGACCGCATACAAACTTGCCGCTATCCTTCTGCTCACCGGCGTTCTCGCGTGCGCCGGCGAACTTTTCCACGACGATTTCTCGAAGTATCCCGCGGGCTGGCTCTCCGCGCCCGTCGGCGAGCTGAATGCCGCCATTCAGGAGTATCATTTTCTTCCGCACCGCGGTGTGCCGCTCGATCCCTGGGCCAACTCCATCATCCACATGGACGCCTGGGCCGTCAGCGACGAGGACGGCAAGTCCTACCTGGAGCAGCACCTGCTTCACACCGAAGGGCGCCTCTATAACCCGACCTTCATCACGGGCGACCCGGAGTGGTCTGACTACACGCTGGAAGTGAAGGTCAAGCCCCTCTCCACCGGCGAGATGGCCGGCGTCGTCTTCCGTTACCACACGAACCGGCACTACTACCTGTTCGCGCTCACCGGCGGCGATAAGGCGAGGCTCGCCCTGCGTCTTCCGCTCGAGAAAACCTTCCGCGTCGCCGAATGGCGCGAGCTCGGCAGCGCCGAGTTTCCCTATGACACGAAGCGGTACTACGACCTGACGGTGGTGAACGAAGGGCCGCGCATCCGCGCGTTCGTCGACGGCAAGCAGATCCTCGAAGCGTCCGACTCCGAGATCCTCACAGGCAAGGCCGGCGTAACCGCCAATATCCCCGCGCGCTTCCAGGACTTCCGTGTCACTGCACCAGACACTGTTCAGCGCACCATCGAAGATCGCATCGCGAAGCGGGAGGCCGAACTCGCCGGACTACGCGCCGGCAATCCGAAACCCAAGCTCTGGAAGAAGTTCGAAACTCCTGTCTTCGGCGCGGGCCGCAACGTGCGCTTCGGAGATCTCGACGGCGACGGGCAGCTCGACATGCTCATCGCCCAGAACATCCCCCGCGTCCGGGGCGATGCCTTCGATCACATCAGTTGCCTTACCGCCGCCACTCTCGACGGCAAGGTGCTCTGGCAGCTCGGCCGGCCCGACCCGCGCAACGGTCTGCTCACCAACGACACGCCGTTCCAGGTCCACGACGTCGACGGCGACGGCCGCGAAGAGGTCGTCATGGTCCGCGACTTCAAGCTCCAGATCCTCGACGGCCGCACCGCGAAGGTCAAGAAGTGGGCCTGGATGCCGCCAATGGCGCCCGACCTCAGGGAGCGCCCGTACGATCTGAACGGCGGCGACTCGCTCGCCTTCATCAACCTCTCCGGCCGCAAGAACGCGCAGGAGATCCTCGTCAAAGACCGTTACCGCGATTTCTGGGTTTACGACAACAACCTCAACCTGCTCTGGAAAGGACAGGGCCAGACCGGACACTTTCCGTATCCCTTTGACGTGGACGGCGACGGGCGCGAGGAGTTCGTCATCGGCTACGCCCTCTGGGACCACAACGGAAAACAGTTATGGAGCCGGGACGCCGAGCTGCGCGACCATGCCGACGGCATTGTCATCGGAAACTTCTCCGGCGACCCGAAGGCCGAACCACGAGCCTATGCCTGCGGCAGCGACGAGGGCTTCCTGATGTTCGACAAGAGCGGAAACATCCTGAAGCACACCCGCATCGGACACGCCCAGAGCCCGAGTATCGGCAAGTACCGCATGGACGTGCCCGGACTCCAACTGCTCACCGTCAACTACTGGAAAAACCCGGGCATCCTCTCCCTGTTCGATCACGACGGCAACCTCCTCATTCAGGAAGAGCTGACCCACTACGGCTCGCCGTTGCTTCCGGTGAATTGGCGCGGCGATGGCCAGGAGTTCGCCATGCTCTCCGGCAACATCCGCGAAGGCGGCCTCATCGACGGCCAGATGCGCCGGGTCGTCATGTTCCCTGACGACGGCCATCCCGACCTCGCCTACTACGTGGCCG
Organism: Bryobacterales bacterium; assembly: GCA_016880505.1. GTDB lineage: Bacteria > Acidobacteriota > Terriglobia > Bryobacterales > Bryobacteraceae > JAEHDI01. Next base: position 5,333 of record JAEHDI010000828.1, read on the forward strand.
ACGTCACTGGCGACGCGCGCGACGAAATCATCCTCTGGGACCAGCAGCGCGTCTGGATCTACACCCAGGACCGGCCATTCACCGGTAAGCGAATCTACGCCCCGGTGCGCAGCCCGCACTACAACGAATCCAACTACCGTACTACCGTTTCGTTACCGGGCTGGAAGTAATTTCCGGGAATCGTTTCCGGATCTCGGCGCGGCCTCCTCGAGCAGCTCTCAATAACTGGCCTCTTATCATTCAGTTAGAAGCCAATTGGAATCTGGCGAAATACTTGCTTGGAATGATCTCCGCCGGAGCTCACACCCGGGAGGATCATGATGACGGCTCTTACGATCACTTGCGAGACACCCCAGGTGTACACGGAGAGGCACGCGAAACACATCACAGTGTGCCAGCATTGCGGCAATCGGATCGGTTTGTTACGCCGGCTCGTCGATAATCGCTTCTGCGACGACGATCA
>JAEHDI010000829.1 GCA_016880505.1 Bryobacterales bacterium
GAAGCTTCCACCATTCGGACGGGCACGCTGGACGTCGAGAGCCTTAAGCAGGGTCCGGTGCCTTTGTTTGGAGAAGAGGCTCTGAATCTTCCGGGGACCAGTGGGCCGCCGCGCATGTTCCGCGTCGAGGTCCTCGACTTTGACAGGCAGCGGAGCGAATTCCTGGTTCGGCTCACAGTGTGGAGCGCGGGCAGCCAGCCAGTGATGGAACTGCAAACGAAGGCGTTTCATCTTGGGCCTTTCGACTTCCCGCTCATCGACAACACGCGACTGGCTGGAGGCGACCGGGTGGCGTTGACCTTGGACGGCGCGGCCGAAGATGTGGCCCAGGTCATGCTGATCTACTTCCCGGGTTCTCGCGCCAGCATGAAGGACAAACAGTACTACGAAGACATGGCTGCCGAGCTCCTGCGCATTGAAGAGCGGAACCGCGAGAAGGCTCAGCCCGGCAAGTGAGTGCTGCCCGCGGAAAAGCCGCGAGTCTCAACGGTTGTGCCAGGATCAGACCACAGGTAGACTATATAGTATCTGGGTTCATCTGGCGATCACCGGCTCACGCCCCTGCTTCCGGACTTTCTTTTCGATGTCCCCCTCATGGGTGCTGAAGCAGGCTGGGCGGGGGCTCCAAGGGACAACCGGGAGCTTCAAGTGACATGACCAAAGCGGACGTTTTCCCGGCTTGGGGCCGCATCCTCTCGGGACACCGGCCCTTGTTGTCGCTCGAGATCACTAGGGAGTGCCCTCTGCGATGTCCCGGCTGCTACGCGTACGAATTGGGACATCTGCCGAATCAGGTTCCCCTGCGCGAGCTGAGCGACCTTCGAGGCGACGGCCTGGTGAATGGGGTGCTTGCTCTGGTTCGCCGCTTTCGACCCATCCACATCTCGATCGTGGGAGGGGAGCCGTTGGTCCGGTATCGGGAGTTGGACGTTCTGCTGCCCAAGTTGGCTGCCATGAGGATCGAAGTGCAGCTCGTCACGAGCGCGGTGCGGCCGATTCCCATGGCCTGGGCGGATCTGCCGAATCTTCACTTGGCCGTCTCGATTGACGGCTTGCAGCCGGAGCACGACCGCAGGCGATCTCCCGCCACCTATGCTCGCATCCTCGAAAACATTTCCGGCCATCGGATCGTCGTGCACTGCACGGTTACGAGGAAGCTCCTCTTTCGCCCGGACTATCTGCGCGATTTCGCCAGCTTCTGGTCGGAACGGCAGGAGGTTCGGAAAATCTGGTTCAGCCTCTTCACTCCACAAGAGGGCGACTATTCGGAAGAGCGGCTGACCTCCAAGGATCGCTCGGATGTGGTGGCGGAACTGAGCCGCTTGAGAGCTTTCCCCAAAGTGGATATGCCTGAGGTGGTTCTCGATGGCTACTTACACCCGCCGGAGTCGCCGCGGCAGTGCGCCTTTGCCCAGTTGACTACCTGCATCTCCGCCGACTTGGCCACCCGCATTACCCCGGGCCAGTTCGGCGGGCGGCCCGTTTGCTCCGAGTGTGGCTGCATGGCCTCGGCCGGATTGGCCGCGATTGCGAAATACAAGCTGGGCGGCTTGATCCCGGTCTCGAGCATTCTTTCCCTGTCCAGGAGGACGGGCGAGCACCTGGCCCAGATGGGCTTCGTCTGATCCAAAAATCGGTCAGCCTGATGTGGTACCTTTTTTTCCGGATTTCCTTTCGTGGGTCAACATTCCGGCTAGTAGCTCTCGTCGCAATTCTCGGGCGGCCTCGTGCGCTCGGGAATCATTACTGCTCAATAGTTCCGTGTAGATGAGCCATGGCGGCGCA
>JAEHDI010000830.1 GCA_016880505.1 Bryobacterales bacterium
CGACCGGGCTTCACTTCCTTCCACTCCGGCTCCTGACGGGCGCACTGCGCGAGGGCGCGCGGACAGCGAGGATGGAAGCGGCAGCCCTCGGGAGGATTCATCGGATTCGGCACCTCGCCGCTCAGCACGATCCGCTGGCGACGCGCCCCCGGCTGGAGAGGGAGCGCGGCGGACAGCAGCGCCTCCGTATACGGGTGAAGCGGCTCCGTGTACACGGCGTCGCACTCGCCCACCTCGACGAGCTTTCCCGCGTACATCACGGCCAGCCGCGTCGCGAGGTAGCGGGCGGCGGCGAGATCGTGCGAGATGATCACGTACGCGAGCGCGAGCTCGGCCTGCAGGCGCTTCAAGAGATTCAGGATCTGCGCCCGGATCGAGACGTCCAGGGCCGAGACCGGCTCGTCGAGCACGAGAAACTTCGGATAGGTCACGAGCGCGCGCGCGATCGCGATGCGCTGCCGCTGGCCACCGCTGAACTCGTGGGGATAGAGCGCGCCGCTCTCGCGCCGGAGGCCCACCAGCTGCAGGACCTCGCGCACCCGTTCCGCCACCACCGCGCGGCTCGCGCCGGCGTCGCGGGGTAGCGGCTCGGCGACGATGTCCCCGACGCGCATCCTGGGATTGAGCGAGCTGTAGGGATCCTGGAACACCGCCTGGACCGACCGCCGATACCGCTTGAGGTCGTCGCGATCGAACGCGGTGGTGTCCTTGCCGTCGAAGCGCACGGTCCCCGCGGTCGGCCGCTCGAGGAGCAGGGCCAAGGAGGACCTCGCAGAGGTTGTCGTTCAGGTCAACGGCAAGGTGCGGAGCCGTCTTTGGGTGCCGTTCGGGACTCCGCAGGACGATCTCAAAGCGAAAGCCCTGGCGGATGAAAAGGTCCGGCCTTTCATCGACGGAAAGCAAGTGATGAAGGTCATCGTCGTGCCTGACAAGATTGTGAACATCGTCGTAAAAGGATAAGGCTTCATGCAAGATTCCAATCGTAGAGATTTCCTGAAGACTGCCGGGGCGGTCCTCAGCGCTTCTGTTGTCACGTCGAAGGTGCGTGGCGCCAACAACCGAATTACCGCCGCGTTCATCGGCATGGGTCGCATGGGCATCGGCAACCTTAACGTCGCCATGAAACAGTCCGGCCTCGAACCGGTCGCGGTCTGCGACTGCTACCAGCCGAACCTCGACGCCGCCGTCGCCAGCAGCGGCGGCCGGGCGAAAGCCGTCAAGGATTTCCGCGAAATCCTCGCCGACAAGTCGATCGACGTGGTCTGCATCTCCACGCCGGACCATTGGCACGCCTACATGACCGTCGAAGCATGCAAGGCCGGCAAGGACATCTACGTCGAGAAGCCCGTCTGCTGCACGGTCGATGAAGGGCTGAAGATGGTCCAGGCGGCGCGGAAATACAACCGCGTCGTACAGAGCGGCACCATGCAGCGTTCCGGCGTCCACTTCCAGCGGGCTTGTGAGATCGTCCGGACCGGCCAGCTCGGCAAAGTCACCTTCGTGCGTACCTGGAACTACGGACTGGCGAAGCCCGAAGGCATCGGCAACCCGCCGGACACGGATCCGCCCGAGGGCCTCGATTGGGACATGTGGCTCGGGCCGGCGCCGAAACACGCCTTCAACAAGAACCGCTTCGGCGTCGATCCGAACGCCTTCTCGCACTTCCGCTGGTTCTGGGACTATGCCGGCGGCATGATGACCGACTGGGGCATCCACTGGCTCGACATCGTACAGATGGCGTTCAAGGAAGAGATGCCGAAGGCCGTCGTCGCTCTGGGCGGCAAGTATTATTTGCAGGACAACCGCGACACTCCGGATACCTTGCAGGTGACCTACGAGTATCCGAGCGGCGTCATCGCCACGTACGAAAACCGGAACGGCAACGGGCAGTCGATGTTCAACAAAGGCGGCGGCATCCTCTTCCACGGCACCAAGGGAACCCTGTTTGTGGACCGCAGCGAATACAGGGTCGTGCCGGAGCCGGGCTCCGAGCTGGCGGCGGTGAACGAGAAGGCCTCCAACAACACCAACATGGCTCACTGGGCGAACTTCCTGGAGTGCGTGAAGACGCGTCAGAAGCCGATCAGCGACATCGAGACCGGCCACCGCTCGACGGCGACGTGCCTGCTTGGCAACGTGGCGCTCCGCAGCGGCCTGCGCATCGACTGGGACGACAAAACCCAGACCGCGCGCCAGAAAGAGGCTGCCCGGTACCTCAAGCGCGAGTACCGGAAGCCCTGGAAGCTGAGTGTATAGGTTGTGAAACTCATGGCTGACCGCCAGGCCGTCCTCCGGGCGCTATGATCAGATCGAGGTACGGGACCGGTGAACAAGACATTCAGCGAGAAATCCGGAGACAAGAAGTCCACGCGGAGAGCCTTTCTCGGAAGAGCGGCGGCGGGATCCGTCGTTCTCTCAACGACCGCTCG
>JAEHDI010000096.1 GCA_016880505.1 Bryobacterales bacterium
CGATCACTCCCGCCGCCGGAACGACGCAGACATCGCTCCGCTCGTACGCGGCCTGCACGGCCTCCCGCGTGATCAGGTCCACCGACTCGAGCGGCCGCCGCAGCGTGGAAATCGGCTTGAGAAAGCCTCGCACCACGACGTCCTGCCCGTTCGTGATGCCTCCCTCCAGACCGCCCGCCCGGTTCGCGCCCCGCGTAAAACGCCGCGACTCCGGGTCGTAGTGAATCGTGTCCTGCACCTTCGAGCCGAAGCTGGCCGCGTTCTCTTCCGCTGGGCCGATCTCCGCTCCCTTCACCGCCTGGATGGAAACGATGGCCTGCGCCAGCCGCCCGTCCAGACGCGAATCCCAACTGATGTGCGATCCGAGACCTGGCGGCACGTTGTGCGCCACCACTTCGAAGATCCCGCCCACTGTGTCTCCGGTGCGGTAAGCCTGGTCGACGACCTCCTTCATATTCGCTTCGGCCTCGGCGTCGACGCAGCCGAGCAGAACCTCTTTCGACCGGCTCAACGCAACCAGTTCCTGCCACGTCGCCGGCCGGCCGAGGCAGACGCCGCCGACGGCCACCACGTGACTGAGCACCTCGATGCCGAACTCGCGCAGGTACGACTTCGCTATGGCGCCGAGGGCCACCCGCGCCGTCGTCTCGCGCGCGCTGGCGCGTTCGAGCACGTACCGGGCGTCGTGGAAGTCGTATTTCAGAACACCGGCGAGGTCGGCGTGCCCGGGCCGCGGCCGCGTCACCACCTTGCGCTTTTCCTCGCCGCCGTCGGTGTCCTCCACCGCCAGCGCGTCGCGCCAGTTCTCCCAATCCTTGTTCTTGATCAGCATCGCCACTGGCGAGCCGATCGTGTACGAGTGCCGGACGCCGGCGACGATCTCGACGTGGTCCGTCTCGATCTTCATCCGGCCGCCGCGTCCGTACCCCTGCTGGCGGCGCCATAGTTCGCGATCGACCGCGTCAAGTTTGACCGGAACGCCGGCCGGCAAACCGGTCAGCGTCGCGACAAGGCATTCGCCGTGTGATTCCCCTGCTGTTTCGAAGCGAAACATCGACAATGCTTCATCCTATCGGATGCCACCTCGAACCGGCAACGCCCGTGGCCCTAAATTGAGAATACGGGAGCCTCTTCGACCAGCCAAACCGAGCCGCGACTAAAAGGAGCGGTCAAAATGCTTCGTTTGCGATGCACTGCACTATCTCTGTGATAATGAAAGTACGTCATGAGCGATCGACGTCCGCTGGAGGATTTGGTTCGACGGGCGCGCCGGCGCATCGTCCGGCGCCTGGTCGCCGCGGAGCTTGCCTTTGCCGGCGCCGTCGCCATGGCCGGCCTCATCGCGCTTCTCGTCCTCGGTACCCAGATCCTCGAATGGTACTGGCTCGCCGTCCTCTTCGGCGGCAGCCTCGCGTGGGGGCTCTATCGCACGTTGCGCCGCCTCCCCTCGGCGTACCACGTCGCGCGCAACGTCGACCGCGGCCTCGGCTTCACGGATTCCCTGTCTACCGCGTATCACTTCCTCAATCCGCCCGGCAGCCTCAAAGTCTCGCCGGACGTCCGTGACGCTCAGCGGCGGCAGGCCGAAGAGCTTGCCCGCGGGGCCGACGTCAAACAGGCCCTGCCGCTTGGCGTTCCGCGCGGCCTTCGCGCCGCCGGCCTCCTCGGACTCGTCGCCTTCGGCCTCTTCGCCCTCCGCTATGGGCTCACGCATTCCCTCGATCTTCGCCCGCCGATCGCGCGAGCATCCTTCGACGTCTTTTCCGCGAAGACCGTCGAGAGCGCGGCATTGCCGAACCCGCGCCCGCCGCGTCCGGGCAACGAACCGATTCCCGCGATCGGCATGACCGCGGACGAACGCGCCGCCAAGCACGACTCCCGCCAGTCCCTCGCCACCGAACCGGGCGAAGCCGAAGCGTCTAGCGTC
>JAEHDI010000831.1 GCA_016880505.1 Bryobacterales bacterium
CGATGGAACCGTTTACTTCGTGGGCGCTATCGAAGTCCGCCCCGAGCCGGGGAAACCTGTTGAGGCGGCGGGCAAGATCGGAGATTCGTACTACCGCCTGGCGCTCGTGATTTACCGTCCGAGGTGATGCCATGAAGACTTGGACCCGACGCGATTTTCTTACCACGGCGGCTGTCGCCACGGGCGCTGGTGTCGCGCCCCCGACGTTGAGTGCGGCCCCTGGCCCGCATTCCAGAGAATTGCCCGACATGCTGGCGCAGTATTTCGCCGCAAGGCTGAACGAACTGGCGGCCCGGTGGGACCGCGAGCGGGAGAAAATCCGGACACCGGCGGACCTGGAGGCTCGCAACCGCTTCGTCCGCGAGAAGGCTATCGAGATGATTCACGGCCTGCCCGAGCGGAATCCGCTTGACCCCGTCACGATCCGAACTCTCGACCGTGACGGGTATCGGATTGAGGTCCTGCGGTTCCAGAGCCGGCCGAATTTCTGGGTGACCGCGAGTCTCTACGTTCCGACTACCGGCAGCGGCCCGTTCCCGGGCATCATTTCACCGTGCGGACATTCGGCAAACGGGAGGATCTACAAGGCGTATCAGCTCACCTATTTGGATCTGGTTCACAGCGGCTTTGTCGTGTTGGCGTATGATCCGGTGGGCCAGGGAGAGCGCCGCCAGTACTGGAATCCGCAGACGGGAGTCAGCGAGGTCGGAAACACGGTCACCTGGGAGCATTCCCTGCCGGGACAACTGCTGTTGCTGGTGGGAGAGGATTTGACGCACTACCGGGTGTGGGATGGGATGCGTGCCATCGATTACCTGCTGACCCGGCCGGAAGTCGATCCAAAACGGATCGGTTGCACCGGCCAGTCGGGCGGTGGGACGTTCACTATTTTTATCAGCGCCCTGGATGAGCGCGTCCGGTGTGCCGCCGCCAACGAAGGCGGCAGCGGCAACCAATGGCCGGTCAGAATCCGGCCCGAGACACGCCTCGAGACGGGAGATACTGAGCAACACTTCTTCCCGGCGGCCATCTATGGGATCGATAGATGCGATCTGAACATTGCAATCGCTCCGAGGCCGCTTCTCGTCACGATCGAGAACTACAGCGCCGGTTTCAACGCCGCCGCCGAGCGTATCCGGGAACGGTACCGGTTGCTCGGCGTTCCCGAGAAGTTCGCCACGGAAGAGGCGACGGATCCACATGCAATGTCCTTCAAGTTGCGGCTCGCCACCACGAACTGGTTCTGCCGCTGGCTTTACGGCCGCGAAGGTCCGAAGGACGAGCCGGAATACCAGGTCGAGCCCGCGGAAAACCTCTATTGCACTCCAAACGGCTCCATCCGTTACTCACGGCAGGGAGAGACGATCTTTTCGCTTCTGTTGAAGAAGCAGGCGCAGCTTCCTCCCGCGGGTAGTTCCCCGGCGCGGGCGGAGGACATCAAGAAGGTGATCCGCTACCCGGAGCGGGGCGGTCCACTTGACGTGCGGCCGCTGGTGACGACTCCCAGGAGTCGCTACCGGATCGAAAAGCTGGAATTTCTGTCCGAACCGGGCGTTTACATCCCGACATGGGTGTTTGTGCCCGAGAGTGCCGGACGACGGCGGCCGATTCTGTACGTTCACGAAGCGGGCAAAGAAGCCGACGGCATGGAGTTCGGCATACTCGAGCGGTTGGCTCGCAGGGGGCAGATGGTGGTTGCGGTCGACGTCCGCGGTATCGGAGAGACGGCGCCGCCGCATCCAGGCGAGGATTCGCGCGGCGCCTTTGAGCACGTCGATGACATCGAAACCGTCCTGACGTACATGGCCTGGGAGATGGACGAGTCGCTGTTCGGCATGCGTGTGCGGGATGTGGTTCGAAGCGTGGACTACGCACTGAGCCGCGCCGACTCGGCCCAGGACGGCGTCAAAGTGATCGGGAAGGGAATGGGCGCGCTTTGGGCACTGTTCGCGGCGGCGCTCGATCCGCGCATCCAGGCGTTAGTCTGCGATCACGGACTACTCTGCTATCGCGCTCTGACGGCTTCAGACCGGCACCTGCACGGCGCCAATGTCTTCATCCCCGACGTTCTCAAGCACTTTGACTTGCCGGATGTGGCGGCGGCCGTCGCGCCCCGGCCCCTTGCCTTGATCTCGCCGACCGGTCCCATGAAGCAGCAGATAGACGTGCCACATGCCCAAGCTGCGTACCAGCGCACGTCACTCGCATACGCTGGTGCGGCCGGCCGGTTACGGATCTTGGACTTGAGTCCCGGCCTTCCCGTCGCCGACCAATACTTGGAACTGCTCGGCGGTCCCTCGGCGTAGCCGGGCCGCCCTGTAAATGTCGATTGCAAGTTACTACAAACCGCCGGAGTGGGCCGCTGTGACCCTCTCTTACCCCGCCTGCTCGAAAATGATTTCCAGCTCGACCGGGATGCCGAGCGGAAGGCTTGCGACGCCGTACACCAAGCGGCAAGGGCGCTTATCTTTTCCGAAGATGTCTTGCAGCAACTCCGAAGCAGCGTCAGCGACTTTCGGCTGATCGCGGACATCTCCCGAAGTGGCCACCGACACGCCGAGCCGGACGATCCGCGTCACTTTGTCGAGCGATCCCAGATGCTGCCGCGCGACGGCGAGGACGTTGAGCGCCGCGAGGCGAGCCGCCTTGCGCCGCGATTCCACATCGACTTCCGCGCCGACGCGCCCAATGAATTTCGCCCCGTGGCCTTCCGTGGGAAGCATCCCGCTCAGAAAAAGCAGATTGCCCGTCTGCACCGCTTCCACATAAGTGCCGAACGGCTCAGGCGGCGCCGGGAGATTGATGCCAAGTTCTTTCAACCGCTGCTCGGCGCTGGCCGGCCGAGAGCCTTCGCGGGTTACCAGTTGCTCTTTCGAATTTGTATTCATTTATCTCTCTCCTATTGGATTTAGATCGATGTTGCCGCGTGTGGAAAGAGAAGGCGGCGCCTACGTTGTGCGTGCCGCCCCCTTCGCTCCAACTAGCGCAGTGATCTGAATGCCGCGCGGAGCTCGGTTAGCGAACAGTTCCGGCTGTTCCCACGCCGCGAAGTGACCGCCCTTGCCGACTTCGTTGAAATAGACGGGTTGTGATAGGCGCGCTCGGTCCAGCTCTTGGGCGCACGGTAGATCTCACCAGGGAACACCGTCACGGCAACAGGGATCGAGATGTCCGCTGTCTTCTGCGAAGCAGCGTTGAAGTTGTTGTTGTTGTTTTCCCAGTAGAGCTGCGCGGAAGAGATCGCGCTGTTCGTGAGCCGGTACAGCGTGATATCGTCGAGCATTTCATCCTTGGTGAGTGACCGCTCGGGCTCGCCGCCGCTGTACGTCCATTGGGCAAACTTGTCATACATCCAGGCAGCCAGGCCGGCAAGCGAATCCGACAATCCTGGACCGGCGCGGAATTGAGTTGTTACCGGCTTTGCGGCGACGCAGCATCCTAAACTGGGTTGGCGGCTGGAACGACGAGCGGACCCACAACAACGTCCAGCAGCTCTTCTCGAAACAGAGCCACAAGCTGTAAATTCGATTCAGTATTGTTGATCCGTCAATCCCAGCGCCACTTGCACAAGTTGTCGCACCAGGACTTGCTCTCGTAATCGGCTTCTGTGATGTCGAACTATCCGATGTCAACTAAAAAGGAATTATCGAGGAAGAACATGAAGGACCTCCCCCATGTAGCGGTCGGCGGCGGCTGCTGCCTCCTCCGGGGTGTTGCCGTTCTGACGGGCGCTGAGGTAGGACGCGTACCAGTCCCACCAGTGGTGCTCCGCGTGCGTCTTCTCGTAGTGGTCGTGGTGCTCCGCCGTCTCGCGGAGGAGCTCTGCAAGGGTTACGACGTCCGTGGCTCGTGCCCGAGTTAACTTCCATTCGCGGCCGGGAAGTCGCTTCTTGATCTCTTGCAGCAGCCAACCGTTCCCGTCCGGGTCCTCGAACGAGGCAAACGAGAAGTAGGAACGATCCTCCGGGTCGCGCCCGCCGACGCGCGGGTTCTCCACGGCGTTGTTGAAGGGGCCGCCGGCGTAGTGGAAGACCTCGCTCACGTCGACGCCGCGGGTGACGAGGTCGTCGCGGGCGGCGTCGATGTCGTCCACGGCGAGAACGAGGTTTTGCCCCGAGCCAGGCTTCGGCGATGCCGTTCCCTTGCCGAAGATAATTGAGGCTTCCGAGTTGTGCGGCGTGATCTGCACGCCGCGGAAGTCGTCGCCCGTCGCGACGTCGATGTCGAGCCGCCAGCCGAGATTCTCGTAGAACGCCTTGGCGCG
>JAEHDI010000832.1 GCA_016880505.1 Bryobacterales bacterium
CGGCGTGGTATTGCATTCCGGAAGACGTCCGCCATGTCTTCCTTCCGGTCGAACGGAAAGAACGGATCGGGCGGATTCTTCTGCCTCACGAAGAGATCCGCGTCTTTGGTCAGGTCGTCGACTGAGGCCATCGTCTTACCGTCGGGCAGGTAGACGTAGCCGAACATGTCGGTGTCGATGTAATTCCAGCGGCCCTCGAACCAGACCTCCGGAATGGAGTGCCCGGGAATCGAGATCCGGCGCGCCTTCAGACCCGCCGCGTTGTAGAGCGCGTTCATGGCGGCGGTATTGTTTCCGCAGAGCGCGAAGCCATACACGCCGATCAGCTTCAGTGGATCGGTCATGTATTCGCCGCGTTCCTCGATCGGCCCGTCAAAGTGAATGAAATGGGCCATTCCGAAACGGTGCAGCGCCAGCGCTTTCTCGCGGTCGCTTGTGGCGTTCTTGGTGACCTCGGAGACGATGTCTTGAATGTTCCAGCAGTTCGGTTGGGCCTGGCCGGTCAGGCTGATCGAAAACTGCTCGGCCATCGCCGGCGCGGCTAGGAGGAGAAGTGTTGCGAAACGTCGCATGAAGCTCACTGGCTCCTTTTCAAAGTCTCGAGAATCTGCTGAACGGCATAACGGCGCAGTTTCTCCACGTCGTCATTTTTCGCGGACACAAAGAACGCCTTATCCGAGTAGATTCGGTTATTGAGGACGATCCCGTCGAACATCGCCTTCTGCCGGCGGCGGATCTCGCCCTGTACTGCCTCAAGCCGCGCCGGCTCGCGCTCGGCGACAAGATTCTCGAGCGTCTTCAGATAGCGCACGTCGTCGATCGCTTCGCGGGCCGCCTCTATGCCGACGGTCCGAACGGGTTCCACGCCGTCCACCGAGGGGTAGACCGCCACCCAGTCCGCGTCCGACTGCGCGGGACCCGTGCCTTTTTCGCTCCAGCCGTCGAAGTCGTCCCACGGGTTGCCGACATAATAGTTCCAGCACCAGAAGAACATCGCCTCACTCCCGTAGTACGCCGGGATCTGGCCGTAGAGCAGGCGGATCTTGCCGAACGACTCATCCGCCGTGACGTTGTTGTACGTCCAGAATCGTTTTCCGAAGTCGCGCGCGAGCGTCCGGATGCGATCCAGGTCGCGGTTGGCCACCATGATGTCGCAACTATGGAGAAGCGGCCCCGGGTCCTTCTCCGGCTGGAAGAACACGCCGTAGATCGGGACGTCCGGGAAGTGCTTCTTGATGAGGTGGTAGCGGTAGGGGTAGTACGCCATGATGTGCTTGGTCGGCTCGTCGTTGATCAGCAACGCGAGTGGAGGCCACCCCGCTGTCTTGGCGTGATCGAAGATCAGCCTTAGCCCTTCGAGGTACGGTTTCTCCCACCGCGGGTCGGTCATGTCCATCAAAGTGACCGTCCGGCCCTCCAGTTCCCGTTTCATCAGCCGCAGTCCGAATGCCTCCGCTAGTTTGATCTCGTAATGGCCCAGCCAGCTATTGCCGAGCGAAAGCACCAGCGGCCCCCGCATCCCAGCGTCTTTCATACCTTGGACGAAGGCGTCGTACTTCGTGAAATCCATCTGTACGCGGCCGTTATCGTTCCGGATTTCGATCGCGTGGGAGCCCCAGAACCATTGCAGTGCGTCCATGCCATAACGCTTCATGAACGCCCACTCGCCTTTGGCGAACGGCTGCCCGCTGAGGAACGCGCCGAACGCGGGCACGCCCTTTCGGGTCAGTGTGAAGGGGAGCACCTCGACTTCGAGCGGCAGTCGAAGCCGGTTTCCCGAGCCGTCGCCGATCTCAATCGCCGCCCGGTACACACCTGCGCCCGCCGATTCTGGCACGTTCACCGTGACCCAGTACAGTCGGCTCGTGCCTTTCGGCGCCGGGTGTGCGGACGCCGGCCGGATGAACATCGGGTACCGCAGATAGGTCTTCTCGGTGCGTTCCTCGTCTTCGCCGCGGTATTGGATCGGGTGAAAGAGCACATCCTCGACCGCCGTGGCGGAAGCGAGCCAGGCGCTTCCTCCGGATGCTCCAATGATTCTTCCGGAGACCGACAAGTCGCGTACATCACGCAGCGCATACACTGAAAACGGTTCCGACTCGATCTCCCCCGGCGTCGCTGTGAGCCTGAGAACGTCGAGTGTCTCCGATGGCCCGGGCTTCGAATTCGGCAGCACCTCGTAGTTTCGGTCGCGATGGTAAACCAGCCAGCCGCGCCGTGTGTCCTCGGGTTTCGGCGCGAGTGTTTCGTCCTGCGCGGGCAGAAACTTCTCGACGTATCCGCGCCGCCGCAACTGGTCCTCGAGATCCGCGGGAACCGGCAGATCACCGCGCTGTGCGACACCGGGGAGAGCGAAGACCGCCGGCAGGATGACCGCCGCTAGGGATCTCTGCGCCGTCTTCACGGCCGTTTCACCGTGCCGCCTGCGACGCGCCTCACGTACCACTGCAAGTAGTCGTCCGTGCGAATCGACGTTGCCACGCGAGCATTCGCCTTCCCGGCGACCTCGCGGGTAAAGCCCTCGTTATCGACCTCCAACCGGAGTTCTTCCATTTTGCAGAAGCTCTCATTGAAGCTCAGCGTCACCGCGACTGGATCGAATAGCGTGGGCGTCGTCTTGCCCCACAGCTTGTGGAGCGTGATCAGCGCGGCGGCTAGCGGCGTCCCGGAACCGAAGATGCGCTCGCGCATCGGCTGTTCGAGCTTCACCATCGTGGTTGCGTCCAAAGGAGCCACCACCAGCGGCACGCCGGACGTGAAGACGGTCTGTGCTCCCTTGACGTCGGATCGTATGTTCCACTCCCAGACCACAGGCGGTTTCCCGTTGTAGCCAACCCGTACCGCGCCGCCCATGATGACGATCCGCTTGATCCCCGGCTTCGCTTCCGGGTGGTCCGTGATCAGGCGGGCGATGTTGGTGAGATCGCCGACCGCGACTAGCGTCAGCACGCCCGGATTCTGTTTCACCTGCTTGAACAGAAACTCCGGCGCAAGTTCAGGAACGGGCCTCTTTGGCGACGGCGACTCGAGACCGTAGCGGTACTGCCCCTTCTCTTCCGGTATGTCGCGCGGCCGGCGGCCCGCCGCGACGGGCACATCGTCGCGTCCCACGGCGGAGAGCATCCGGCAGGCGATCAGCGCGCGAGTGTGAGCGTCGGCGCTGACCGTCGTGACTCCGCGGAGGTCGATCTCGGGACTGGTCAGGGCGAGCGCGAGAGCGAAGGCGTCGTCTATATCAGTGCCGATATCGCTGTCGAGAATGATCGGAATCCTCTCACCGGCCGTCAGCGGGATAACGCCGCAAATGAAAACTGAAAACAGAAGGAAGGCAGTCTCTTTCATAACGGTTGAGGGCACACCATCACGAGAGTATCATGCAGGGCGTGACTCTCCGCCTGCTTCTGCTCTCGATCGCCGGAACGCTGTGCCTGAACGCCTCCGAGGCGGCCGCGCCTCGTTTCGACCGATGGAAAGTGATCGGCCCGGGCGGCGGCGGCTCTCAGTATGCTCCGACCGTCAGCCCGCACAACCCGAACGACGTTCTCCTCCATTGCGACATGACCGGTTCCTACATTTCGCACGACGGCGCGCGGACCTGGCGGATGTTCAACCTCCGCGGCCGCACCCGCTTCTATCTCTTCGATCCGGTCGATCCGAACACTATCTACGTGCAGACCGTCGGCCTCTGGCGCAGCACGAACCGTGGTAAGAGCTGGAACTTGATTCACCCGAATCCAGCTACGGTCACCGGAATTCAAATGCCGGATGACCACGCCGGGGAGCAGATCATCTCCTCCGGAGAACCGCACGGGAGGGTGACGGCGCTCGCTGTCGATCCCGCCGATTCGAAGGTCCTGTACGCCTCGATCCCGGACGCGGGCGCGCACGCTCTCTACCTCTCCACCGATTGGGCAAAGACCTGGAAGCGGATCGCGGATCTCCCTGGCGGCGGCAGCCAGATCTACATCGATCCGAAATCACCACGCTCCGACCGGAATCTTTACGTGATCGGACGGAATTCTGTTGCACTGCGGAGGGGCGGCAAGTGGACGCAGGGACAGGCGCCTTCCGGCGTGGATGCGTTCGTTGATACTTCGACCGGTTTCCGGAAGGGTGGCGGCGATCCCGTGATCTATGTTGCTGCCGCTGCGGGGACCTTCGTCTCCGGCGATGGAGGCCGCGCGTGGCGCCGCTGCTCGCTGCCTTCCATGCCGTTCACACCTCGGGTGACTTCTATCGCCGCGAGCCTGTTTCATGGCGACGTGGCTTACCTCTCCTATGACGACGGGCGGGGCAACGACCGCCAGGGTCTGGGCGTGGCCATGACAACCGACGGCGGCCGGACGTGGGAAATCGTTTGGGACAAACCTCGCTCCACTCCCACGTTCGTACGGGAGGCGTGGATGTGGGATCGCAACGGCACGGGATGGGGCAGAAACTTCGACGCGATGGGCGTGACCCCCTCGGATCCGAATCTCTGCTACGGCTCCGACGCCATGCGCACCATGCGCTCCACCGACGCTGGAAAGACGTGGGAGGCCGTCTACGCTGTAAAGTCGCCCGACGGAGGATATACCTCAACCGGCGTTGACGTTACCACCTGTTACGGGGTCCACTTCGATCCGTTCGACAGAAATCGGATGGTGATCTCCTACACCGACATCGGCCAGTTCCGCAGCGAGAACGGAGGCAAGAGTTGGACGATCTCGACGAACGGCATCCCGCGC
>JAEHDI010000833.1 GCA_016880505.1 Bryobacterales bacterium
GAGGTGGCGGCGCTGCGACTCGGAGAATGGGTTCCCCGGAGGATCGCGGTGGGACTCTTGCGGGCCAGCGGTGAGACGGAGCCCCGCCATTTCCTGCTCATGGCGGGTGTGGGGTTCGACGCCGCGATCGTCAACAAAGTGGACCCGGAGCTCAAACGGCGGAGCGGCAAGCTGGCTTTCTGGATCGCAGGGTTCCGCGAAGTATTCAGCCGGCAGCCGATGTTCGAGGTCTTCGACGGCAGCCGCACTTTCCGATGCTCATTCGCGCTGGCGAGCCGTGTCAGGAACTACGGTGGCACGGTGGAACTCGCAAGTCAGGCGTCACTGGCGAGCGAGGATTTCGCGGCCGTCCTTATCCAGGGCCGCCGGCCGGTGGCGTACCTGCGGCTTCTACCCGCGGCTTTCCTTGGCCACCTGGAGAAGCAGCGCGGCGTTACCGCTCTGCGGGCCAGGAAGCTCGAATTCCGGGCTGCCACCGACGCTCCCGTTTACGTTCAGGTGGACGGAGAGGCCGCCGGCCGGCTGCCGGCGTCAGTGGAGATCTTGCCTGACGCGTTGACCTTGCTCGTTCCCCCCGAATTCCGGGGTTGAACGATCACCGCCACGACGCGACGAGTTGGGCGATCACAATCTTAGCGATGGTCGCCGCCGGGTAGACGCTGGCGTACGCGAGATTGGGCGCATCGGACTTCGTCTGGCTGTTGGCATAGGCCAGGCAGGCGGGCTGGGTCTGCACACCGGACATAAGCCCCATCATGGCGTCAAACGGGATCTTGAGCAGCTTGTGGCCGACGATCAGGGTCGCCAGCGTCACGCCGAATGTCACCGCCGCGCCGGCGGCGAGCAGTTGCAAGCCACTCGTGCGAAGCGTTTCGACGAAGCTGTAGCCTGCATTTACGCCCACTCCGGCCAGGAAGAACAGAAGCCCGATCTGCCGCAGCGTGAGGTTGGCCGACGCCGGCATTACCCAGGTGACACGCCCCCAATGCTCCAACTTCCCTAGCACCAGCGCGACCAGAAGCGGGCCACCGGCAAGACCGAGGCTCACCGTTGTGCCTCCTGGAAGCGGGATCGGCGCCATGCCGACCATCACGCCCATGACCATCCCAATCGCTACCGAGCCGAAATCGGTCTCAGCGGTTCCGCGGATGGAGTCGCCGAGGAACTGCGAAACGGCCGGAAAGTTATCCCGGCGGGAGAGCACCCGAACCCAGTCACCGAGTTCCAGGCGGGTATTTGGATCGGGGACAATATCGACGTCTCCTCGCCGCAATCGCGTGATCGTCGCCGCGAGCTTGTTCTGGAGATCCAGTTCACGGATGCGCTTGCCGACCACCTGCTTGCTTGAGACAAAAACCCGCCGGTAGTCGAGAATCGTTCGGTCCAGTTCGATTCGCGCATCGCTGGCCGCCCCGAAAATCTGTTGTGCCCGTTCGAGGGCTTCATCGTCGCCGACCACAACGACGATGTCTCCCTCATGCAGAACCGTTTCCGATCTGGCGAGGTCGGTTACGCCGTCGTGCCGGATGCGACTGACGACAAAACCGACCTCCTTGTGCAGACCGAGAACCTCGGAGACCTTGCGGTCGATCACTCCGGGGTTCTTGACGACGAAGTCCCTCACACCGATCTCGGGCGGCTCTTCGGGCGGCGGCACTTCCATCCGGAGAAACCTGCGGGCCACATGGAACGACAGGAGTACGCCGATCACGCCGATCGGATAGGCGATGCTGTAGGCCACCACTGGTTGATCGGACTGTGCACGCACCTGCTGTTCCGGCAGGCCCTCCGATCTGGCGGCATCTCGAATCCGCTCGCGGGCCGCGGCCAGCGCCGGAGTGTTGGTCAGCGCCCCGCAGTACAGGCCCGCTGCACGGCCGCCGCCGAGTTGCATCGCATATCCGAGGGCAAGCGCAATCCCCGCGCCGAACAACAGCACCACAACCGTGAGCAGGCTGTTACGGTAGCCTTGGCGGCGGAACGAATCGAAAAATGCCGGGCCGGAGTGAATCCCGACGGCATACACGAAGATGATCAGGCCCAGCGTCGACACAACTTCGGGCAGCGCCACGTCGGCGCTCACCGACCCGATGGCGAGCCCCACGAACAGCACCCCCGCCACGCCCAGCCGGAAACCGTGGAAGTCGATCTCCCCGAGAAGGTACCCAAGGCCGATGACCACGAAGAGCGTCAGAATCGGGTACTCGGCCAGTGTGCGCGCCAACGATTCGAGCATAGAGAGCCTGAAGTGTAAGAACCACCCCTATCATCATAGTTCCAACACGGTAGGCTGCCAGGGTAGATTTTCGGCAGCAGCCGCCCGCTCAGGCGTTAGCGCCGGAATCGATCGCCCCGAGGCCAGCTTTTCTGCGGGATCGCCGCCAGCGCACGATCAATCTCACCCATTATGTCCTCGAAGAAACCCACGTAGTTCACCGGCAGTGAATTGAAGGTAAACCCGATCGAGATCCCCTCCCGCCGACGATCCAGAAACGCCGAGCCGCTACCTTGCAACGCTCCTGCGTGCGAAACATGGAACCGGCTTCCGGCAGGCTCCTGTTCGGACTCCTTCCTCGGCAGGTTCATCATTACGTTAACGCTCGCAGGAGAAAGCAGCGCCTTGCCCCGCTGACCATCAATCGCCGAGGCGATCCGCACAATGTCCTCCGCCGAACCGATCCACCCCCCATGCGAATCGATTGCGCGCAGATAATATCCGCCGTACGCCCACGGCACCTCTGCATCGCTTGGATACACGGAGGCCGTAAGGTACGGCAGCTCCGTCTGGCCGGTCTGGTGGTAATACCGCACCTCGCGCGGAGCCCGCTCCTGCAGCCGTGTCCCTCCAATCCGCATGTCGCGGATCCCCGCAGGCCGCAATACCGCGGTTTGCACATACTCTTCGGATGGCATCCCCGACGCTCGCTCGACGATCCGCCCGAGCACGCAATACCCGAAGTTCGAGTAAACGGTCCGAGCGCCCGGCGCGTAGTCGAGCGGCCTGCCCATCATGTATCGAATGATCGTTTCGCACGTCGCCGGCTCTGGCGCTCCCAGGACCTCCGCTGCTTTCCGGCTCCACGGCAAAAACATCGGCTCCATGCTGTCGCCCCAGCCACCCTGATGCTTGAGCAAATGCAGGACGGTAATATCCGCCAGCCGCGAATCCGGAGTGCTGCCCGCAGGCGGCTTTAGCGAGTCGAGTACGCGGAAAGCCCGGTCCTCCAGCCGCAACTTTCCTTGATCCACGAGGGTGAGGATCGCAATCTGCGTGATCGTTTTTGACACACTCCCGAGGCGAAACAACGAATTCGTCTGGACGTTCTGCCTTCGCTCCAAGTCAGCGTAACCATAGCCGCGGCTGTGCACCAAGCTCCCGTCCTTCACGACGGCTAATTGTCCGCCCGGCAGAGCGAACTTCGCCATGGCTTGGGCCATCAAATGGTCCAACCTCTTCACTTGGGCATCCGCGTGGCTGGCGGGACCCAGCGCCAGAACGGCAAGACAAGTTGCCGCAAAGTGGGTGTTCAAACAATCCTCAATATCTCAGAGTATGCCACTAACGAGAACCCCAAGAGCTTGACGCTCCTGTCAAGGGCATGTTACGCAGGTAATTCCAGCTGCATGGACAACGTCACGCACACGCTGACCGGACTGATGCTGAGCCGTGCCGGATTGAACCGGCTCACGCCGCACGCGGCTGCGATCCTGATGCTGTCCGCCAACGCGGCGGACATCGACGTTGCCAGCGCCCTCGGCGGGTCTCTGCGATTTCTGGAGTACCACCGCGGGATTACGCATTCCCTGATCGCAATACCGTTGATGGCGATGCTGCCCGTGCTGCTGGTTTGGCTCCTCGCGCACACGCGGCTTCCGTGGAGACGGGCGTATCTTGTCTCTCTGGCGGGTGCGGCTTCGCATCCGCTGCTCGACTGGACAAACATGTACGGGGTGCGGCTGCTTTCGCCGTGGTCCGAGCGCTGGTACCGCGCGGATATCCACTCGGTCGTCGATGCATGGATCTGGGCCGTACTATTGCTGGCCCTCGCCGCGCCAGCGCTGTCACGGCTGGTCAGCTCGGAGATCGGTGCGCGTCCCGGCACGGGGCGCGGCTGGGCCGTCCTCGCGCTGTGCTTTTTCGCGACGTACAGTTTCGGACGGTATCTACTCCATTCCCGTGCGGTGGCGACGCTTGACGCGCGGCTTTACGGCAACGAAGCGCCGCTTCGGGTGGCGGCCATACCGACGCCATTCAACCCGTTCCGTTGGGCCGGCCTCGTCGAAACTGAGGGCTTCTATTTCATCTATGACGATCTGAACCTGCTGCGTGAGTTCGACCCGTCAGGGGGAAGTGTCTTCCCCAAGCCCTCGGCAAGTCCGGAGATCGAGCGCGCCCGCGACACGGAGACCTTTCGCGCCTTTCTCGCCTTCTCTCAGTACCCGTTATGGCGCGTGACGCCGCTTGCCGTCCCGGAGGGAGGAAAGCGCGTTGAGGCAATGGATCTCCGCTTCGGTTCGCCGCCACAGCCGCGCTTCGTCGCGACCGCCGTTCTGGATCACGCACTACGGGTCGAGCGTTCGTGGTTCGCCTTCGGCGATCTCCCCGTGCCGGGTTCACGCCGCTGAGGCCGCACTATCATGGCTGTATGGAATACCCGATGCGAATCGGCGGTGAACCGGTCACGGCGGCTGCAACACGGGAAATCGCCATCCCGTATGACGGAACCCCGGTGGCGACGGTCTACGAAGCCTCGAAAGAACACGTTGAGGCAGCGGTGGCGGCGGCGGTCACGGCCGCTCCGTTGATGCGCGAACTCACTCTCGACGAGCGGGCGTCGATCTTGCGCCGGGCGTATCAGAAGACGCTGGATCGCCGCGACGACCTGGCCCTGAGCATCAGCTCGGAGAGCGGCAAGCCCCTCCGGGAGGCGCGCCTGGAGGTTGAGCGGGCCTCCCAGACGCTGCTCTTCTCCGCCGAAGAGGCGCACCGTCTGGCCGGGGAGGTAGTACCGATGGAGGCTTCGCCGGCCGGGAAGGGCCGTTGGGCGATGACTCTGCGCGAACCTCTCGGGGTGATCGCGGCCATCACTCCTTTCAATTTCCCACTGAATCTGCCGATGCACAAAATCGGGCCGGCCATTGCCGCCGGTAACGCCATCGTCCACAAGCCGGCGTCGGCGACGCCGATCAGCGCGCTGAAGATGGCTGCCATTCTCGAGGAGTGCGGGCTGCCCAAGGGTGCGCTCAACGTCGTTACAGGTCCGGGCGGGACAATTGGAGACCTGCTGAGCTGCCACCCGAAGATCGCCATGGTGACATTCACCGGGAGCGTCGAGGTGGGGCTTCGTATCCGCAGTCTGGCGGGGATGAAACGGGTGACGCTCGAACTTGGCTCAAACTCCGCGGTGATCCTCGCCGACGACGCGAATCTCGACGAAGCGGTGCCGCGCTGTGTCACGGGCGGGTTCGCTCATTCCGGTCAAGTGTGCATCTCCGTACAGAGGATCTTCGTCGACCGGAAGATTCGCGGCGTGTTCCTGGAGCGTTTCGTTGAGGCGGTGCGGAAACTGAAGATCGGCCATCCGCACGACCCGGCCACCGAGGTCAGTTCCCTGATCACAGTCAAGGACGCGGAGCGGGTGGAAGGTTGGATCGCCGAAGCGGTGCAATCCGGCGCGAAGCTGCTCACGGGCGGCTCACGCCGTCATGCGACAGTTGAGCCGGCCGTGCTCACGGACGTGCCACCACACGCGCGGATTTCCTGCAAAGAGGCGTTTGGGCCGCTGGTCGCGGTGAACAGCTTCGACACGCTTGACGAGGCGGTCGGCATGCTGAACGCTTCGGACGACGGCTTGCAGGCCGGGATCTATACTCGTGATCTCGAGAAGGCCTTCACCGCCGCGCGGAAGGTCCACGTCGGCGGCTTTATGATCAACGACGTGCCACAATACCGGGCTGACCACATGCCATACGGCGGCGTGAAACTGAGCGGGACCGGCCGCGAGGGGCCGAAGTACGCGGTGGAGGAGATGACGGAAATCAAGCTCGTTTGCTGGAAGCCGTAGAGGCCGCACCGCCTACATCGACCCCGCCAGCTCCAGTTCGACAGACGATTCTTTGCCTTCATCGAGCCGGACGGTCCGCACCTGGGAGAGGTCCCAGTCAACCTCATCGGACTTCTCGTACTCGAAAGAAGCTACAACCTGGTATGTCCCGGGCGGCAGGCCGTCGACGCGGAACTGCCCGTTCGTATCGGTCCTGAAGGATTCCCGTTCGAATAGCCTCACTCGGACGTCCGGATCGACCGGTTTCAGGAAGATCGTGGCGCCGACGGATGGCACTCCGCCAGGCGCCTTCACCGCTCCCAAGAGCGTTGCGGGCTTCGCGGAAAGCAGTATGTCGAGCGGTGGGTTGCCACCGGGCGCCAGCACGAACCGGTTTGTTTCCAGCGGCTTGCCGTCCAGCGACATGCCGGTAACATAAACGCTGGGCGGCGTCGCGACGCCCATCTCCCAGGTCCCCGGGCCGATGTAGGGCTCTTCCTGACAGAGGAAGCGCCGCGGGGACTGCCCGTCGGGAGGCTGGACGCGCCGCGCAAAAACTGAAACCTGCCACTCTACAGCCAGCTTCGAGTCTCGGAGATCACAGAGCAGGGACAGCCGTGGCACCCTGGCCGGTTCCAGAATCAAGCCCTCAATATCGTCGCTGATGAAGATTGCGCGGTAAGCGGCCATCCTCGGGCCGTCGCCTTCGGACTCGGCGAGCAATTCGTAGCTGCCGGGCGGCAGTTGATCGAAGCTGAAACGTCCGTCACCTCCAACTCCGGACGTCATGCGTCCGAGGTCGGAGTAGAGGCTGACGGTGGAAATGCCGGCCCACGCCGCCCTGCCGGTAAGCTTGTACAGGCGTCCGGTACGCGGCATGATGTCCACGTCAGGAGTCTCTTCATCCAGCCGAACCTCCACGGTCTTCGACTCGCTCAAAACAGTTCCGTGTCCGAAGTAGGTCGGGAGCATGCCCGAGCCGTCGTCCATACGCCGCGGACCCGTCCGGGCGTGATAGCGGCCCGGTTCGAGGCCGGGAATCCGGAAGACGCCTCGGTCGTCGGTCGAGCCGCGTTGCGCTAGCTTGGGCGGACGCCCTTCGCGATAAACCAGAACGGGGTGGTTCTCGATTCCGACACCGTTTTCGTCGCGAATCTGGCCGGTCAGGACCCCGAGTCTGCTCAGATGAAGCTCGGCGACAAAGCGGGCGCCTGCGTCGAGGACAATTGGGGAGCCCTTCCCGTTCCATTTTTTCTGGCCGAAACTGGCGGACGCGTAGTTGGGCTTCTCGGCACTGACGAAAAACGCTCCGGCAGGAAGGCCAGAGAAGACAAATCGGCCAGAGGCGTCGGTGTAGGTGCGATTTGAGACGACAGCCGCGGCTCCGGAGATCGAGCGCAGGGAAACACGGACCCTGGCAAGCGGCCGCCCCGAACGGGTCTCGAGGACCACACCTTCAATGACTGCCGCGCCCGCCAGAGCAGCGGCAACATGAAGGATTAGAGCGAACCTCAGCAGCCGGCTAGAAGCGTGCAAAAATCGGAGGCCGGAGACTTCGGGCTGATCCCTTCCGGTTCTCCGTGGCGCTCTGTTCGTCTTTCTGCGGCGCGGTGCCGGTTGCGGCGTAGTAGTAGGCCAGCAGATCCGACTCGTCGTAGTCGATGGCACGGGCATACTGCCGGAGATAGCTCGTATTAAAGATACCGCCGGGAAGCACGTCGAAGTCACCTTCTTCGATGGCCAGGAGAAATCGTTTGCTGATCTTGGTCGAGTCGATTATCTGATCGAGGGAAACGCCCTTCGAGCACCGGATCGCAGCCAAGTCTGGCCGCGTTCGGAGAGTTCGCAACGCGCCGTTGTCTTCAGGCACTAGACTACATCCATCCTCAGTTGTAAAAACCGGCAAACGGAGTTCCGTATGCCGGTTTCTTGATTTCCATGGACAGTATCGCACAAGAATGCCGCTAGGGCCAACATCAAAATAGTCGAAATAATCCAACAAGCACAAAATATGTTTCAGGCGGTATACATAGTTTCATAACTCTAGTAGACATTCGTAAGGGGTTCCATGGGCCACATGGCTGTTGTCGTGAAGCCGCCGTCTACGGCGATCAACTGAACGGTGATGTAGGGGCTCGCGAGGACAACGAGCGTGTGCAGTTTCGAGAGACGACTGCTGGGCTGCAAGTCGCTCAGCAGGTCACATGCAGGATGGCGTTGGTCTCCTTGATCTCCTTGCGGAGTTCTTGGATTGCACGCGCCGTCGGAACGACGAGGAGTTCCACATGTGGGCTAAAACACTGGGGATTACGGCGCCAAGCCCTCGTCTATCCACTGCTTAAAAAGCGCGAGGCGCTCCGCGGGCCACGGTTCGTCGCACGGCATGCTGCCGTCCTCCAGGCGTGCATAGATCTCCGCCGCCTTGGCCTTCACGTCCTCATAGGACGACAAGTCAAGCCCATAGCCTTGCATCGAATCGACGTCCGGGCTGTCACGAAACAGCGGCCGAATGTCCGTAGCGAAACTTAGCGGCATATGGTTCAGTCCTCCCTCGGGGCTTTATCGGCGCTGCAAAGAAGCGCGGAGCGCGCCCGCATGACCAACTCCGGGCTCCGGCCTTCGATCAGGTCGCCCGCCTCTGCGATGATCTCTTCGGTGGCCTCGACCAACTCGCTAAGGCCAGTTTCACGGTCGATGATCCTGGCGATTGATTCGACCACCGGGGACTGAAGCGCTCCGCCGCAATGATCTGTTACTACTTGAGCGATGGCGGCCGCGGCCCGCATCGCGGCTTGGCTGGATTTGTGCTCAGTCATGAGTTCACTCGCAGCCCTCGACCCGCAAACCCCTCTCTCTGGCGGGAATTCTACCACCTTAGGAGCAGATGATTCTTCACCTACCCCGTCGTAAGGGGCTCCATCGGCCACATTGCCGTCGTCGTGAAGCCGCCGTCCACGGCGATCAACTGACCGGTGATGTAATCCGAACCGCGGCTCGCCAGAAAGACGGCTAGCGGCGCCACGTCTTCCGGTTTGCCGATTTCGGGGTTTGCCTCGCACGATTTCACCCACTCCACCATCGCCGGGATCTCCCAGAGATGCCGGTTCAGGTCCGTACGGATGAAGCCCGGTACGATGCAGTTCACCTGGATGTTGTGTCTGGCCCACTCCGCCGCCAAGGCCCGCGTCATGCCGGCCAGCGCGCTCTTGGTGATCGCGTACACGGTCATGTACGGGAGACCGAGAACCGACATCAGGCTGCCGATGGTGATGACTTTGCCGCCCTTGCCACGCTGGACCATCCGGCCGCCGACCAGTTGGGTGAGTTCGACAATGCCGTGAAGATTTGTTTGGAGGAGCCAGTCGTACTCCTCTCGCGAGTATGTCTCGAAACGCCGGCGCCGGTTGGTGCCCGCCACATTGAAGAGTATGTCCACGTCGGGATACTCGGCGGCAAGGCGCCGGATGGATTCGCGGTCGGTCATGTCCAGGTGCACCGCCTCGGCGTGACCGCCGGCATCCCGCATGGATGCCGCTTCTCGCTTGAGATCGTCCATCGAACGGGCGGCAAGGATCGTGCGGGCGCCGGCGCCGGCAACACCCCTAGCGATCGCAAGGCCGATACCGCGACTCGCTCCGGCCAGCAGGGCGGTGCGGCCTTTCAGAGAAAAAGCGGATTGAAGGAAGTCAGGTGTCACTTTGCTATTATGAGATTCCTTTCGGAAGACCCGCTATGACCAAGTACTCCATCGCAGTGATTGCCGGCGACGGGGTCGGACCCGAGGTAATCCCGCAAGCCCGGCGCGTGTTAGAAAAGACTGGCGTGAAGTACGGCTTCTCCCTCGCCTTCGAGGAGTTCGAGTGGGGCGCGGAACACTACTTTCGCCACGGCAAGATGGCTCCTCCGGCGCTGCTCGACCTGTTGCGCCCGTTCGACGCGATTCTGCTCGGGGCGGTGGGACACCCGGATATTCCGGATCACATCACACTGAACGGCCTGCTACTGCCGATTCGGAGGGGATTCGACCAGTTCGCGAACGTGCGCCCGGCGGTCCTGTATGAGGGTGTCGAGTCTCCGTTAACGGGACGCGGCGCCGGTGAGATCGACATGGTAATCGTGCGCGAGAACATCGAGGGAGAGTACGCCCAGGTGGGAGGATTCCTCTACCACCACCAACCGGACGAAGTCGCCATCCAGACCTCAGTGTTCACGCGGCGCGGGATCGA
>JAEHDI010000834.1 GCA_016880505.1 Bryobacterales bacterium
CCTGCCTCGGTCGTATCGAGGTCGCCCATAATCGCCGTGTTCGCCAGCGCATAGTCAAAGGTGTTGCCCCATGGATAGATTCGGCCATCCGTGCCGCGAGCTGCCTTTTCCCATTCCGCTTCGGTCGGCAACCGTTTGCCGGCCCATTTGCAATAGGCAGCGGCGTCATCCCAGCTGACGCCGATCACCGGATGGTTGCCATGCTCGGCCAGTTTCACCGTCTCCCAATAACTCGGCGGCTCGCGACTGGTGGCCGCAAGAAACCGCGCGTAGCGGGCAACCGTCACCTCGTAGAGGTCCATCGAATAGGTATCCAGCCGGACCTTGTGGCGGGGCCGTTCGTCTTCCAGGCTGATCATGCCGTCCACGCCCATCCAGAACTCTCCGGCTGGAATGACGGCCATCGGCGCATCATCACCCTGGATAGCGGCTCCTTTTTTCTGTTTTCGCAGCTTTTCAAGCTGCGCATCGGCGGATGTGAACCCGACGGCAACAATGAACGTGATCAGAATCGCCAGCGCGACGGCTTTTCTTCCATCCATCATCAATAGATACGTCCGCTTACGATCCAGTGGCGGTCGTCGATGACATCAATCAAAAGACGGGACAGATTCATTTCCGCCAACTGCGCCGCCACTTCGTCTTCGGTAAAGGCCGCCAGCAGCGAGTTATAGAAATCCCTCCGGAGGATCGCCGGTTCGCTGGCCGCATACTGATCCACGATGGCTTGCGCGGCCTCCGGCGATTCGGGACGCAACAGGTCCATCACCAACACGTAGGAACCGGACTTCACCTGTTTTTTCAGGCAATACCAGAACTGGAACGGATTGGGAATGTGATGCAGCAGCGAGTTGGACAGCCCTGCGTCGGCCGGCTCGGCAAGCGACAGGGTCTGCAGGCGCTCGCAGGTGAGCGCAATCCGATCCATGAGGCCCGCTGTCTTGACCGCAGCCTGGGCCAGTTTGATCATCGGCGGCGAGGCATCCACCGCCGTCACGCGGCACGCGGGCAGGGCCTTGATGAAACGAATCGGAATATCGGCCGGGCCGCACCCCAGATCCAGCACATGTCCTTCCGTGAAGTCCGGGTAGTAATCGACGAACCGGTTGACGAAGCCCTGGTTCTCCTTCTCAAAGTCGGCCTTCGCATAGACAGCGGCCTGTTCGGGATCGTCCATCAGTTCCGGCTCGAGCACGCGTTCCATTTATGACTCCAAGCGGCTGCTGAAAAAGGCCCCCAACTTTGTTCTCGGTCGCCGGGCTCCCTGCGACCTACCGAAAAGCGTAGGCCTCAGTCGCCGGGCTCCCTGCGGCCTCGTTGGATGACCTTTTTGAGCATCCTGATAACTTCAAAACAATCATTGCTCGACAACAACAGGATCACCCTGTCGAACTATCCCCTCAGTCAGCACCCGCGCATAGACACGGCTCCGGCCCGGATGGATCTTTTGTGAGAGACGCGAGAAGTCGCCGTCCGCGAACCAGCAGGTATTCTGTGAACAGGGCGCCGTGTAGCTGAGCACTTCCAATTTCACCTCAATGCCGACGCTGAGCTTGGTACCGGGCTCGATGTGCTTCCAATCGAGGCCGGCAACGGTGAAATTCTCACCCGCTGCACCCGGAACGATCGAATGACCTTCCTTGCGCAGCGCCTCGATCACCTCCAGTGCAAAGATACAGACCGCCCGATCCGGCCCTCCGTGGAGCTCGGCATTCCGATGGCGGTCACCCTCGACTCCCTCCTTGGTGACGCGGGCCTTGGGGATGCGCAGCTTGGGCAACCCGCCGTTCGAGACACTGATCTGATGCAGATACGGGCTCAACTTCTTCATGCCGACGCTCCTTCGATTCGGCCACTATCTTAGCAGGCCGGAAACCGGCTGCACCACTCGCTTGACAGGTTCCAGCATCCTTGTTAGCTTCGTGGTGCAATTCGTGTGATATGGCTCAACGACACGATAACCGGGAGGTCACGCAATGAAACAAGTGATCGGATTGTTCTCGATCGCAGTGTTGGCGCTTCTTGCGTCGGCCTGCACGTTCAAAGGCACCGTCAAACAAACGACCGATACCACGTCGAATATTACCGGCACGACGTCCGGTAAATCGTGGTTCGAGGGCGGCCTGGTGAAGAAAGATCAGGAAGTGAACGCCTTCGCAGATTTGAATTTTGACAATCTCA
>JAEHDI010000835.1 GCA_016880505.1 Bryobacterales bacterium
CTCCGAGAATCTCCGCTTTTTCTATGGAAGGCGGCACGGCCAAGAGGTTTGGCGCGTGGGCCATGAGAGCTTTGGCAATGGGCCCGTTGAGGTGAGCTTGCCTTCCCGACTCATCGGGAAAAGCATCGAATATGGCGAACGTGGATGGACCCAGGCGCAGCGCAAACCACAGCGCAGTGGTCGTTTCCTTATTTGCCATCTGAAGGCCTCGCATCAGGAAGGCGGCGACTTCTTCCTCCTTCCCGGGTTTCGCCTCAAGTCGTACAAACAGTGAAAGCATTTCCAATCCTCCTCGTTAATTGAGCTAGTGGCGATGGCCGCCACAGATGCCACTCTGACAGGGCTCGCTACGCAATGCTTATCCGTGCGTCTGGCAAACTTGATTCACTCGCGGTAGAATATCGATTGCTTATCCGGGAATCCCGAAACTTTATCCAAGAGTCCGAATCGAAGGTCCTGTGGACGCTCTCTCGGAAATTCTCCAATCGGTAAAGCTTGAAGGGGCGGTGTTTTACAAGGCCGAATTCACAGCGCCGTGGGGGTTCCGCTCGCCGCCTACGTACGAAGTCGCGGCATTTCTTCGCAAAGGGCCCAAACATGTCATCGTCTATCACCTTCTCACCCAAGGACGGGCTCGATGCGAAGTCGAGGACAGCACCCATTGCGTCGAGTTGATTCCTGGAGACATCGTGGTATTTCCCCATGGCGACGCCCACATCCTTTCCAACGGGTCCCTGCCATGCATCCTCGATTATGGCAAGCACTTGAAAGAACTGTTCTCGCAAGGAATCGTTCTTGCTCGCCATGGCGGAGGAGGCGAAACCACATCATTTGCGTGCGGCTATATGGAATGTGACCGGGAGCTAAGCAAGACCTTTCTGGGTGGATTACCCCCGGTGTTCAAGGTGAATATTCGGAATGACCATGCCGGGCAGTGGCTGGAAAACTCCATCAAATTCTCAGTTGGCGAGGCCAGCGCAAACCGGGCGGGCAGCGACGCAGTGTTGACGAGGTTGTCAGAGGCGCTATTTGTAGAGACCTTGCGCCGTTACATGGCAGAGTTGCCGCCGCAGCATACTGGCTGGCTCGCAGGAGCGCGAGATCCGGCAGTAGGTGCGGCGCTGGCACATATGCATCGCGCTCCGGAACATCCCTGGACAATCGCGAATCTCGCCCGTCAGGTGGGAGTGTCACGATCCTTGCTGACCGAGCGGTTCCGGCAATATCTGGATGAACCTCCGATGACATATCTCTCCCGATGGAGGTTGCAGCTCGGCGCACGGATGTTGACCTCAACCAGCTACAGTGTGGCAAGGATCTCGGGAGACGTGGGTTACGAATCCGAGCCGTCCTTCAATCGAGCATTCAAGCGGGAGTTTGGAGCTCCTCCGGGGCGGTTCCGGATGCAGGCAAGATCGGCGCAAAGGGTTGTGAATAAACCTCGGCAAATGAGCAAGTTGCCACGGTTGCCACTGAGATCGAGCTGAATCCTGCAAGGTGGCGTGTCTGCGGTGATCGCGTGCGGGCGGTCGATCAGTCCTATCAGCTTTCCGGTTTGTACCAGTCTGGCGATGGACCGGCTGCCTCCTCGATGGCGGGAACAAAACTGTGATCAAACTCCCTGACTAGAGCGGCGAGATTGTCCACGATCTTCCCCCAGCGCTCGGGGCCGCCGATCGGATATTGCCCGCCTCCCAGGGCGTGCTTACTGACCGGCATCGGGAGGATCGCTTTGAGGCCCAGGCCGTAAACCCGGAAGGTGGCCAGCAGAAGATTGCTCCAGGTCCCCACATCCAGACCGATCTCCACAGTCAGGTTGCCGGGAGTCCGGCGGCGAAGCGTAAATGTGCCCGATCCGCCACGACAATCGTAACCCAGGGGCTCGAACGCGCGGGCCAGCGCGGGCTTCTTGGGGCCGGATGTTTCTGCCAGACCCGTTTTCAGCAGCTCAAGGGGCGCAGGCAGATCGTGAGGAAGAGCGGCGTGTTCCAGGATCTCCGCGAATCTCGACCTGTAGCTGCGGACGACGTCGCCTACTGCGCGCGCGATTTCCGGATTCACGGCGGCGGCCGCCCGGGGCGACGCGCCCGTCGGCGAGATTCCCGGCAGAGGGACCTGCACGATCTTGACCGACCTCCCGCAAGCCGCTAGGATCGCCGCCACGGCTTCGGGGAATGCCGGCAACCTCTTGCCGCCGGGATCAGCGTCCACTGCCGTTAAGGCGGACAGGGAGCGCGTCCGTCCGTTGACCCACCAGGCATCTCCCACGGTCACGCCGGGAATCGTGGGGCCTGTCGGGCCGCTGATCGGCAGCGCCTCGCCGAACGCGGGCGTGTGGAAGTGAATCACTATGTTGTGGAACGGGAAGGATCTGGGAACCCCAGCCGCGACGGCCAGCAGCGTGGCGAATTCCGCGGGCTCACCGGGGGCAGCGGAGCCGGGACCGTTGGAGATCTGGCGCACAAGCGGGCCACCGGGCAGCATGGGTGCTGAAGACACGAAGCGCCCGAGCTTCGGGTGCCTCTTGAGCACCCTGTCCACGCTGGATACAAAGCCCGGTGAGGGCGAGTCGGAAAAGGCGAACCGCGTCAGTGGCTCGCAGTCGCCCGAAACCAGGAAAGCCGCATGGATGCGCTCGAGAAGAGCGGCAAGCGGTTCCTTCCGGCTGGCTTTGAACGTGGTGAGCAGCGCGACAAGCATGGATGTCCCTCGGGCAATTATGGTCGGGACTCAACAGTCCCTTCAAGTCAAAGGACCCACGACTCAGAAAACGCTATCTTGCGATTCCGACCGCGGCGAAGCCTTCACTGAACGAGGCCCCGCTAGCGCACTTCGGCTTGACCACCAGATTCCCCTACCAGCCGGCTGCGCTTGCTCGCATCCTGCTTCTCCAGTCTTCCAGAATGCGTAACAACTCGGCGGTCTCCTTGGGATACTGCTTGGCGGCCGTCTCGCTTTCCCAGTAAAAGTGCGCTTGGCCGAGCGGGTGACTTGCCCTTCCCAGTTCCGATTGCGGCACTACTGGTTTTCCCGCAACAGCGTTCACCGTCCGGGCTAACGCCTCGAGCGTTTGCCAGTCCAAAGACTCAAGCCGTTCGTCCCCAAGGATCGCGGCTATCAGCCGGCGCAACTCCGTGGTCGGCCCACTACCGAGCAGCCGCAGAAACAGCGCTCTGGAATGAGGGAAGCGGCCCCTCTGCGGCGACTCCCGGTAGAACCACTCCCGCAGAAACCCGGTCTTCTCCGGCACCGGGGAGCGCCAGATGGCTGCCGCCAACTGCGCCCGATCGTCTCCGTGCCACTCGGCCTGGAACCTCTTGAGTGCCTCGGGCAGCACCGCGGTCGCCAACGCCGGCCGCAACTCACTCGCTCCGATCACCCACCAGGCGGTGACGTTCGGATCTGCGAAGCCCGACTCCCGCTCCCGTTTCTCGCACTCCATGAGCGCCTCCGCATCGCGTACTCGCAGGAGGCTGCCTGCCCGCTCGAGGACCCACCGGGTCATCCGTGCGTAGGAATAGTTGTTATTCTCCCTTGGCTGCAGGTCGGGATCGGAGGTTCCGATCCGACGCTGGAGCATCCCCATCAGCCGCCCCGCTCCAAGTCTCTTGGTGGCTTCCAGCAATTCCTGCTCGGATACCAGCGCGTCACTTCCGAGCTCACCGTTGAGCCAGAGCAGGGTCCATGTGCGGTCCGGTTCGGGCAGCCTGTCGATTCGACCGCGTACCGCCTTTATCTTGCTGACACGCTCCGGCTGCGTCGGGCTGGTCCGGCCGCTTGCCCGATCCAACTCGACGCGGAACCACCCGGCGCAGTAGCTGCGATCCTTGCGCGCCATCCAATATGACTCGAATCCTGGATAGCCGGCGGCGCCTCCCACGCCGCCGTAGATCCCCGCACTCTCCAGGTATGGCCGCACCGCCGCCTGTGCGATCTGCCCGACTGTACGGGGCTGAAGAAGCGGTTGCCGGCGCAAGTCCGCCAGGAGCGGCCTGGCATCGGGAAGCACATCCAGAAACGTAGGTGACGTGTCCGCTGCCTTGGCGGCGATCCAGGGCAGTACCTTCGGATCGCCCGAAGTGAACAGGAGCGCGATGGTCAGAGTGCGCACCTTCGGATCGTCGTGGTCCAGGAGTGACACCAGTTCTGATGTCTGCGCCTTGACGGCGGAGATTTCCGCCACCGACTTCAGGTAATCTTCCTCGCGCTGGCCGAAGCAGCCTGGCAGATCGTAGAAGAAGTTCTGCGCGCAGAAATAGGAAAGGCGGGCCGCGATCCGCTCCAATTGCGGACCGGGCTGCCCCAGCAACGGCACACTCGCGAGTAGCAGGACGGCGCAGCGCATCGACACCTCCCATCATATCCCTGGCCTCCCAGGCGCCTGTCGTTCCGGAGCATATCAGTCATCTCCTATGGATCGGTGCCGACTCGCCCAGAACCCTGCGTATTGGGGCATCCGCACCGGCGAGTTTGACCGCACAATAGGGGAGTAATGAAGGTCCCACTTCAACTTTGGAACCGGCCTCATTGGGAGTTGCGGGGCCGCTGGGATAGTGCCCAGTTCTTTCGACACCTCTTGGAGGTGCTACCAGCCGCCACGACACTGTTCATTGAGGGCACGTGCATAGCTCGCGAGGTCAGCGACTTGATGCGCTCTGCCTCGGAGCCCGGCGACTACCTTCCGATGCGACAAACTCTGTGGCCAAGGGCGAGGCAGTATCGCCTTCGGTGTGACAGTGCGACCCTCGCGGCTCTGGCCGACTTGGCGGAGCGACACGCGGCGCCCGAGCTCCTGGATCATTTGTTCGTGTACGATGGCCCAAAGGTCTTGCTCGAGTTTCCGGATGCCTTCGTTAGAGATTGCCCGGCGTACTTCTCCACCGAGACCGATGAACAGAGTCTTCGGAGTTTCGCGGCCGTGCTCCGGCTCGATCTGACGAACCTCCAGTCCGGTGGTCGCGGGTGAGAGCGACGGAC
>JAEHDI010000836.1 GCA_016880505.1 Bryobacterales bacterium
GCGGCAGTAGCCTCACGCGGGACCACTCCCTGGTGGCGGGCTGGATCGCCGTGCCGGGGCCGGAACTGGTCAGCGACCTGCGAATCCAGGTGGCGCGGCGCAGCGTCGAACTGACGCCGAACGTTCGAGGGGCGATGCTGGAGATCCCCGGCGTGCTGACGCTCGGCCAGGGCTATCGCCTTGATGCGGACCGGACCGAGGATCACTACGAGGCTGTCGAGGGCTTGTACCTCACGCGCGGGAGTCACCAATGGAGTCTCGGCGGGAGCCTTCATGCTGTGCGGGCGAGCGCCCGCCTGGCGGACAGGTTCGGCGGTGTCTATGTGTTTCCCACACTGGAGGATTTTAGGGCTGGCCGCCCGGACGTTTTTCTGCAAGCCTTCGGAG
This sequence comes from Bryobacterales bacterium, assembly GCA_016880505.1. Classification (GTDB taxonomy): domain Bacteria; phylum Acidobacteriota; class Terriglobia; order Bryobacterales; family Bryobacteraceae; genus JAEHDI01. The sequence continues at coordinate 388 of JAEHDI010000836.1, forward strand.
AGGCGCGGACGCGCCTGCTCACAGTGCCTGCCGGAGTTTGGCTTCAGGATCGGTGGCAAGCGACGCCGGGTTTGACCGTCGAGGCGGGACTGCGATACGACCGGCAATGGATGCCGGGCACACTGCCCGTGTCGAACCGGAATTTCGCTCCCCGCCTGGGCCTGGCTTGGCGACCCTCGGCGAAGGCGCCGCTGGTGGTGCGGGTGGGCGCCGGGCTGTTTTTCGACCGTTACCCGCTCGCGTTCCTGAACCAGGCTTTGCAGAAAGACGGCCGGCACGGCTTCGAGCAGTATGCGGCGGGAGGCGACGCGCAGGCTGTAGTGGACGCTGTGCGTGGAGGTACATCGGCGCAGGCTATCGCAAGTCTGCCTCGTTCGCGCTACGATGCTGCCACGCCGTTTCCAGCCACGTACGCGCGAAAGCTTGTGGCGGGCGTGGAACGGGGCTTCGGTAAAGACACAACGCTGACCGTCGAATACAGTTACATCCGCGGCTTTCACCTGCCGAGGCTCCGAAATGCGGCTCTGACGCTGCCCCCGGCTTATTCGTTGGAGCAGAGCGCGAGGTCGGCTTACCAAGGGGTGTCCGTATCACTGAACCGGCGCATGAGCAAGGAGTTCGCGCTCTTGGCGACGTATTCCGGCGGCCGCACCCGCGACGATGGATCGGATTTCGATGAGCAGCCGTCCGACCCGCGCAACACCGCGGCAGACTGGGCGCTCTCGCGCCAACACCAGTCGCACCGTGTAACGGCGAGCTCGCTCTTCGAACTGCCGGTGGATGACTTCCGATGCTTGCCGGCGTGGTTGCGTGACGGTTTGAGCCGGATTACTCTCGCGCCGATCCTGCAAGCGGGCTCGGGCCGGCCGCTGAACGCCCTGGATACCACCGACAGATTCCGAACGGGCGCCTACCCGATCACGGCCCGGCCGTTCGGGCTCTCCCGCAACCCGTTTCTTTCGCCGGGGACTTTCTCGTTGGACCTCCGGATGATGAAGACTCTGTACTACATGAAAGAGCGCGGCTGGATCCAGTTCGGCGTCGAAGCGTTCAATCTCACGAATCACACCAACGCCGTCCGTGTCAGCCCCTTCTATGCGGCACGAGATGTCCGGTTACGCTCTTACGGAGGCGTTGTGGAGATGGCCGACGCCCGCCAACTTCAGCTTTTCATCCAGGTGGAATACTGAGAGCAGTCAGCTTCTTTTCGTCAGCGTCGAGGCCCCGGACTCAGACACGTAGTTGCGGTTCCAGGCCGGGATTTCGACGGTGACGTCGCCAGTGACGACAGCCTGGCAGCCGAGCCGCGAGTGAAGGGTCAAGTCGGCGGCCATGTCGAGCCGGTCGGCTTCGTCGTCATCCATCGGGGATAGATTCTGCTCACCCGCGCGGACGATCACGTGACAGGTTGTGCAGGCGCAACTGCCGCCACAGGCGTGCTCCAGCGGGAAATCGAAGTTCAGCGCCACGTCGAGCAATGAGCGCGGCTTGCCGTGCCCGCTGTACGACAGTGTTTCGGGATCGTATTCGACCGTGATTCCGGCAGGGAGAAAAGTGACTCTGGCCACGCCTCGATTATTGTAGCGCGGGAGTTATGGTTAGAATCGATTTAGGAGAGATGCATGGATAGTGATCTGACTCGTCGTTCGTTTCTCACGGTTCCGGCCGGAATCGCCGCGGCGCCCGCCATTCTTCGGTCGCAAAAGGGCGATACCCTCCGGGTGGCATTTATCGGGGTCGGCAATCGCGGCTCATTCCTGTTGCAGAACATGCTTCAGGTCCAGGGAGTCCAGGTGGTCGCCGTGTGCGACCTCATCCCGGA
>JAEHDI010000837.1 GCA_016880505.1 Bryobacterales bacterium
GACTCGTTCATCTGGTCGCGCTTCGGCTACGACCTCACGCGGCGCCATGGTCATGGGCTGTTCGATGCTCGTTTCTACGGTCACGTGGACTTCCCACGCATGCTCGATGCCGGAGTGACATCGGCGATGTGGTCGATCACGACCCAGATTCGAACGTTGCCTGCTTCTTCCTATGCGGAAGGCACCGGACGGCTTGGCCGAATGAAGGCTCTGGTGGCTCAACTGCCGCCGCCGCGCAAGAGGAGCTGAGCCCGAGGGTCGTGTCAACGGCCATTGACCGTGCCTTCACCGTGACGTACACTGCATTTGCCCGGTGAAACGGATTCACGGAGGTGAATGTATGGGCGTCACGCGGCGCGGGTTTCTAGGCGAGTCGGTTCTCTTGGCCGGAGGGTTGGCGACCGGCGTGGGTTCGGCGGGCGGTCCCCGGATCCTCAACCGAAACGAGAACATGGAGTACCGGCGCTGCGGGAAAACCGGACTGATGGTGTCCGCGGTCTGCCTCGGTGGCCATTGGAAGCGCATCGAGACCGTTGTCCCGGATGCGCTGAAGACGAAAAACTGGCTGAACGTCGACGTCGCCCATGGCGAATTCGCAAAGAACCGCCACGACGTGGTGAGCCGCTGCATGGACGTCGGGATCAATTACATCGACGCCTGCACCGGACCCGAAGTGATGGCCTACGCTGCAGCTTTGCGTGGCCGCCGCGACAAAATGTACCTCGGTTACTCGTGGTACGACCGGGAAGTCCGTTACCCGGACTGGCGCTCCACCGAGAAGTTGCTGCAAGGTTTCGATGACGGCCTTCGCGCCGCCGGACTTGACTACGTGGATCTCTGGCGGATCACCTGCCACGAGCCAGGCGGACAGCACACGTTCAACGAGTCGGAAGCGCTCGTCACTGCGCTCGACAAGGCGAAACGGCAGGGCAAGGCGCGCTTCACCGGCATCTCCTCCCACGACCGCCGCTGGCTGAAGATGATGATCGAACAGTACCCGGACCAGATCGACGTGATCCTCACTCCCTATACTGCCGACAGCAAGGCTCTTCCGAACGACAGCCTGTTCGACACGGTGCGGAAGTACGGGGTGGGCGTCTTCGGAATAAAGCCGTTCGCCAGCAACGCGCTGTTCCAGGGGGACAGCAGACCGGGTGGCCCTCACGCCGAAGAGGACAATCGACGCGCACGGCTCGCCCTCCGCTATGTGCTAGGAAATGCCGCGATCACCGCGCCGATTCCTGGGATGGTCAATATCGAGCAGGTGGACAATGCCGCGAAAGCGGTCATGGAGCGCCGCCAACTCGATGAGAAAGAGACGGCCGACCTCAAACAGGCCGCGGGAGAGATGTGGGCCAATCTTCCGGACCACTACGAGTGGCTTAAGAACTGGGAATACGTGTAGCTAACCCAGCTTGGCCAGCATGCGCCGCACGATCTCGGCGTTCTCCTTGCACTTCGTCCTTGAGGCGCGGGTACATGCCGACAATCACGGCGTCATACGGCTTGATGTCGTCGAGGGCGAACTGGAACCTTTTCTCGATGTCCTGTCCAGACTCCTCGTACAGGCCCTGGATGGCAGTATGGCGATCCTGGTCGATATGTGGGATAGTAAGGGCGACTTGTCGAGCGAGGCAGTCACCATGAAAAAGAGGTGCGGTTGTCTTCTTTTCGGGCTGGCTGTGGCGCTGCTGTTCTCTCCTGTTCCCGTGAAGGCTCTGGGAGGGAGTCAGACTCCGACCACACCGCCGAGCGGGGGAAGTTCAGGCTCCGCTAGGTCAACACCGACGGTTCCCAAGTCCTCAACCACCAGGACACCTGTTGAGGCTGGCCCCGTCGGCTCTGATTGGGACGTACGTCGGCCGATTTATCTCACTGGAAGGGTGGTGTTGGAGGACGGCACTCCGCTTCCGGAGGCAGCGGCGATTGAACGAGTCTGCAACACGGTTCACAGCCGGGAAGGGTTTACGGACTTGCGGGGCCGGTTTAACGTTCAGTTGGGCCGGAGCACCCACGTCGTGGCGGATGCGAGTGAGAACTCAGTGGAGGCCGGCTTTGGCGGTCCGGGGCTCGGCACTATGGGAGCTCGGCAGACCGGCAACATGCCCGATTCCTCCGCGACTCTCAGCCCCCACGACCTGATGAGCTGCGAACTGCGCGCGTTTCTGCCCGGATACCGTTCGGATGTCGTGATGTTGAGTGGGCGGCGGTACAGCGATAGTCCGGATGTCGGCACGCTCGTGCTCCACCGTCTCTCAGCCGTAAAGGGCAGCATGCTCAGCGTGACCAGCCTGAACGCGCCGGAAGGCGCCAGGAAGGTGTATGAGAAGGGGCGCGCGGCGATCGAGAAGAAGAAGTGGCAGGAAGGTCAGAAAGAGATGGAGAAGGCGGTGGGGCTCTATCCGCAATATGCCGCGGCCTGGTTCCATCTCGGCTGGTTACTCCAGAGGCAGGGGAAGCTTTCCGAGGCGCGTGAGGCATACAACAAGTGCGTGGCGGCTGACCCTAAGTACATCAATCCCTACCTCCAACTCGCCGGGCTCGCCGCGAAGGAGAACCTGTGGCAACAGGTAGTTGACACCTCGGATCGCGTAATTGAGATGGCCCCTTCGGATTTCCCGGTGGCTTATCTGTACAGCGCGGCAGCCCATTATCAACTCAAGAATCTTGGCGCCGCCGAGAAGAGCGCGCGGGAAGGGTTGAGAATCGATCCCCAACGCCGCTTTCCGAAGATCGGCCACGTACTCGGCATGGTCCTTGCTCAGAAGGGTGACTTCGCTGGCTCGGCGGAGCAGTTGAGGACCTATCTCCAGCTTGCTCCGAATGCCAAGGATGTGGATCAGGTGAAGAAGCAACTGGCGGAGCTTGAACGGCTGGCGGCAGCGCCTTCTCGGCCCGCGCCGTAAGAGCGAAAGCTTAGCTACAAAAGCCAGCGGAAGCCGATAACGAACAGTCCGCAGCTCGCGAGGCCCAATCCCAGCGCAAGCGCGCCGAACCGGCGCTTCGGTTTCAGGCGCCACCACATATAGAGGCTGCTCACGACCATCAGGATCATGCCTACTGCCAGGGCATCCATGGAAAGCGCCCACACCGTGGTCAAGACCCAGTCGCGGTCGTTCCTCGAGTCGGCCATCCGGACGCCCGTGAACGTGTGGAGAACGTGCAGGACGCCCCACATGTTGATATCGGTGCGATGGACGGTGGCCACGTTCCGATGAAGGTCCGTCTGGATTTCGAACATGCTCCCGGGGCGGCCGGCGCGGAAATCGAAACGGCTGAGGTCGGAGCGTGTATTGGTCCAGTCGATCTCGCCCTCGATTCCGAGCTGCCGCAGGATATCCCTGGCTTGCGCAAGGCCGCCGCCTGGGGGCGGCGGCTGAATCGGCCGCACTAAGTCGGACTGCCGCCGGTCAGGCCAGAACTCCGCGAACTTCCAGCCGGAGTGATTCAACAGCATCCCGGTGAAGGAAAACAGCCACAGGAA
>JAEHDI010000838.1 GCA_016880505.1 Bryobacterales bacterium
CAGGCCTCGGCGACTTCGCGGACGAGGTCGCCCTTGCCCCCGCGCCAGGGACTGCTCTTTACACCGTAGTTCGTGTGGCGGCTCGGCCAGAGGCAAAAGCCATCGTGGTGTTTGGCGACCATGACGAGATACCGTGCGCCGCCGGCCTTGGCTGAAGTCACCCACTGTTCGGCATCGAGTTGCAGCGGGTTGAAGATCTTCGGGTCCGCGGACCCGTCTCCCCACTCGCGGTCCATGAAGGTGTTCGGGCCGAAGTGGATCAGCACCCCGATCTCAAGATCCTGCCACGCAACTTGTTGAGGGCTGGGCTTGATGCCGGTGAAGTTCTCGGATGGAAGCGGCAGGCCCTGAAGAGCGAGCACCAGCCACAGAATCGGGATCCGCGTCATTTCTGCTCCTTCGCATCGATAGTAGCGCCTCCGGACCGTTTTCCACTTGGGAGCAGGTGACGGACTATCCCTGTATTTGGTCGCCGACTATACCCGCTAGGCGGTATTTCCATGATCGGCGGCGGAGCTTATTCTGTTTACCAACAGGGAGAACTGGGATGAGCGAGAGCGAGTTGAAACGAATGGTCGATATGCTACGCGGCAAGCAGCGGGAATTGAGGTTGGAAGCCCCTCGAATCGACGACATTGCCGTGGAGAGGGTGCCGGATGAGATCGATGCCATCCAGTTCGCGATGGAGCGGGAGATGGCGGTCGGCGGCCTCGAACGTCGCACGGCCCTGTCACACGAGGTCGACGCGGCTCTCAAGCGGATTGCGCAGGGTACGTACGGCCGGTGCGAAGGGTGTGGCGGCGCAATAAGCCTTGGGAGAATGCTCGTAGTTCCATGGGCCTCGCTGTGCATCCGCTGCCAGGAGGAAGAGGACAGCAGCCAGGGTGGCCGCTGGTACCGCGAGCGAGGACGCGTACTCGACGACGCGGCATGAAGCCGAATGCTTGACACGACCCGGAGGAAAGCCGCCGTGCTGATTCCGGCGCGCGAGCTTGGTGGCTCGGCGTATGGCGCGAAGATCGATTGCGTGTTTGTCACACCGTGGGCCCGGTCGGTTGCCGAAGCGACGAGGGCGCTGAGAAGGTCTGGAATACGGGTTCACCACGCGGATACCATCGAACGCGCCCGCGCGATGCTGGGGCTTACTGGGGCGAAGGTTCTGCTCGCGGAGGCGTCCTTCCGTGATGGTAACTGGCAAGATGCAGTCGCGCTCTCGGAGGAGTTCGCGCCGCCAGTTTCGGTTGTGGTCGTCACGACCGTCGTTGATGAGCGGTTTTGGATCACCTTGATCGAGAACGGCGCTTACGATTTGGTCCCGCGGCCGTTCTCGTCGATAGAATTCGCGCGCATTGTCGAGAACGCTTATAGTCATGCGTGGGCCGTGCGTGGCGTGCACCGGAGTGGGACTGCCTGATCTCGAATTGTTGGCTCGAACTGTATCCGGGCGGCGGAGGAATGGGGAGCTCGGAAGAGACTAAAGGGAGTAACGGAACGCCGGTCGAGGATCAGCCTACACGGTCCGGCGTTAGGCTCGTTTCTCTAGTCGGATTCGGAGCGGTCCTCGCGCTCATGGCCATCATCGGGGCGGAGTCCGTTCGCGTCCTGCACAGCATCGAGAGCGAGAACGTTGAGGTCACCAGGGACTATCTGTCGCGGCATCATGCTCTCGATCGCGTCCGCTCCAGCTTGTACTTGTCCGGAACGCTGGTGCGCGACTACCTCTTGGACCCCGACCAGGGCAGGGCACGGTCCCGTCTGGCGGAATTGCAGGAGGTCCGAGCGCAAACGAATGCGGCGCTCGACGAGTATCGCGGAGACGGACTTTCGGAAGACGTCCCGCAACTCGCGACTTTGCGCGCCGAGCTTGCCGAGTATTGGACGACCATCAGCCCGAGCTTCGACTGGGACGCGGGGCAACGGCGATCGCTGAGCTATCGCTTCCTTGAGCAACAGCTTTTGCCTCGCCGGGACGCGATGCTGCGGTTAGCCGACAGGGTGGATGGCATGAATGAAGCCGTCCTGAAAGCGGGGGGCCTACGTTCAGCGGAAATCTACCGGAGCTTTCGCAGTCGCATCGTGGCCATACTGACGATCACGCTCGGGCTTGGCATCGGCGTGGCCGGGCTGAGCATCACACAGATCCTGCGGTTAGAACGGGACGCACGTCTGCGATATCAGGAAACCGTCCGGGCGCGCTCGGAATTGGAGAACCTGTCGGCCAAGCTTGTGGACGCTCAGGAGGAGGAACGCCGAACCATCTCGCGCGAGCTGCACGATGAGGTTGGCCAGTCGCTGAGCGCTCTTCTGGTGGACCTCGGCAACGTTCTGGCCACTGTTCCAGAAGAGAACATTCCCGCACGCAGACTGCTGGATACGGTCAAGAGGCTCGCCGAGCAAAGCCTCCAATCCGTGCGAAACAGGGCACTGCTACTTCGGCCATCAATGCTCGACGACTTCGGTTTGGTCCCCGCGTTGCGCTGGCAGACGCGTGAAGCCTCCCGGCGGACGGGAACGATCATCGAGCTTGCCGCCGAGGAGACGGCGGACGAGTTGCCGGACGACTACAAGACCTGCGTCTACCGGGTTGTCCAGGAGGCGTTGAACAACGTGTTGAAACACTCCGACGCCCAGTCGGTCCAGATCGCCGTGCACCAGGAGAAGGACCGGCTGCTGCTGTCAATTCAGGACGACGGCAAAGGCTTCGATGCCCGGCATACCCGAGGACTGGGTCTGGTCGGCATGGAGGAGCGGGTGCGCCACTTGGGTGGTGTGTTTGTCATCCAGTCGAAACCCGGACAGGGGACCCATCTCCGGGTTGACCTGCCTTTGAGGGGAGAGTCCAGCGGGCTGTATGGGTGAGGGCATGGCATCGATTCGAATCCTTCTGGCGGATGATCACACCGTGATGAGAGCGGGACTCCGGCTCCTGCTGGAACGGCAGCCAGATTTTGAGGTTGTCGCGGAAGCTGAAGACGGCCGCCGGGGAGTCGACCTCGCGGATGTCCACGCGCCGGATGTCGTGGTTATGGACATTGCCATGCCGAGGCTTAACGGCATCGAGGCCGCCCGCCAGATCGCTATCCGACACCCGCAGACAGCGGTGGTCATTCTCAGTATGCACGTCGATGAGAGTTACGTGATGCGGGCTCTCAAAGCAGGCGCCCGGGCATATTTGTTGAAAGACTCAGCCGAGGCCGATCTCATCGGCGCTGTTCGCGCCGTGTCGTTAGGAAAGTCTTTCTTCAGCCCTGCAGTGAGCAAGCTCCTTGCCGAAGATTACGTGCGTCAGCTCGAGCGGAAGGGCGAGGTGGACAGCTATGAGTTGTTGACCGCCCGTGAGCGGGAGATCCTTCAGCTTCTGGCAGAGGGACAAAGCAACAAGGACGTGGCCAACCTTCTGAACCTCAGCCTGTATACGGTGGAAACCCATCGCTCCCACATTCTTCAAAAGCTAGGCCTTCATACAATCCCGGACCTGATTCTGTACGCGGTCCGCAAGGGAATCATCCGGTAGCCTTTCCATCGAAACGAGATTCTCCGGTCCGATATACCTTCCCAACGGTAGTAATCCGCCTGTGTTTGAGACTCGTCTTCCAATATGAGGCGAAGATCCGGCAGGCGAAAGCCGATGCCGGAGTGAAAGGAGCTAAAGGAAGCATGAAGGGAAGAACTCTGAGTAGAGTCGGATATCTGCTGGGGGTCCTCCTCGCAGTATCCGCGATGTCCTTTGCCGGGACGTCAAAGTCGACTGTGCAGGCGCGCCCGACCAAGGCGTCCTCAACCTGGGACACTCACAAAGAAGCCACCGATCTGCTGAGCGGCATTGAGACCGATTCACGACACATCGCCACGTTGGCGGACGAAGTGATCATGTTGCGGAGGCAGCCTGCGGTTGCCTGGACTAGCCACGGCTACACGCTCATGGAAATCAGGGAAGCCGTTAACGACATGGGGATGAAGCTTAGCCGTCTCGAAACCATTCGATCGTCGGCGCTCCCCTGGCAACAGCAAGCCATCGATCGCGTGGCGCCCCTGGTTCGACTCACGGCGGACAATGTGCAGGATGCGATCCTCTTTCTGAACGCCAACCAGCATGGCCTGTGGAAGCCGGAGTATGGGAAGTACACCCGGAACATGGCCGCCGAGGCGGGACAGATCGCAACGTCCGTACGCGAGTTCGAGACTTACGCCAACGCCCGCCAGAGGGAGATGCAACTCGGGAAGGACCTGGGGATGAGCAGCGGGTCCTGATAGATGCGATTTCCTTCGTCGCGGGAGGAGACCCCCGCCTCCCGCGACCCTTTTTGCCCGGGTCAACGGTCCAGCCAGCGGTTGAGAATCGGCGCGTAAGCGTCGATGCGGCGGTCCCGGAGGAAGGGCCACTGGCAACGAACCTCGTCAACCCGCGCGGGGTCGCACTCGACGATCAGTGTTTTTTCCTGGTCTCGCGGCGCTTCGGCGACGAGCTTACCGAAGGGGTCGGCCACGAACGAGTTACCCCAGAACTCAAGACCCTGTTCCGCGGAACCTTCATAACCGACACGATTCACGGCGGCGACGAACAGGCCGTTCGCGATCGCATGGCCGCGCTGGATGGTGCGCCATGCGTCGAGTTGTCCCTCGCCGTGCTCCTCTTTCTCGGACGGGTGCCATCCGATGGCGGTCGGGTAAAACAGGATACTAGGCCCGCCGAGGCTTGCCAGCCGGGCTGCTTCCGGATACCACTGGTCCCAGCAGACCAACACGGCGATCCTCGCGAAGCGAGTGTCGAAAACGGGTACACCGAGATCGCCCGGCGTGAAGTAGAACTTCTCGTAGTAGTGGGGGTCGTCCGGAATATGCATCTTGCGGTAGATGCCCAGCAATCTTCCGTCGGCATCCAGCACCGCCGCCGTATTGTGAAACAGGCCGGGCGCCCGCCGCTCAAACAGGGATGCCACCACAACCACGCCGAGTTCGCCGGCCAGTTTCGAGAGCGTGGCTGTGGTCGGCCCGGGAACCGGCTCCGCCAGCGCGAACATCCCAGGGTTCTCTTCCTGGCAAAAGTACAGGGACCGGAACAGCTCCTGAAGGCAGATAATCTGTGCTCCGAGGCCCGCTGCTTCCCGGATCCTCCACTCCGCCTTGGCGAGGTTCTCGTTCGGATCGTGGGAGCAGGCCATCTGCACCAGACCGAGGCGGAAAGGGCGGTCGTTCGAGGTCGCCATAGTAAGATTGTTCCACATGGTCCGGCGCCTTTCTATCGGTTTCCTTTGGCTCTCCCTGGTTCTCTGCGGTGCAGTCCCGTCCCTCAAAGAGCATTTCGGCTACACGCCGGGCGACGACTACAAGCTTGCCGGGTACAGCGAGATCATCGGCTACTTCCAGAAACTCGAGCGTGCCAGCCGGCGCATCCGCCTCGTCGAATTCGGCAGGAGTTCGCACGGAAAACCGATGTTCGCCGCATTTCTTTCCTCCGAGGAGAACCTGCGGAATCTGGATCGCTATCGCGAGATCAGCCGCCGCCTGGCCCTCGGACAAGCGGAACCCGAAGAGGCACGCCGCCTCGCCGGGGCGG
>JAEHDI010000839.1 GCA_016880505.1 Bryobacterales bacterium
ATGCCGAGATCCTGATAGAACGAGAGGTACTGGCGGAGCAACTCCCGGGTCATTGCGCGGCGTGGAGGGCCAGGCGCAATTTCAGCGCCTCGTCGAAGATGCGATCCGCGACCTCGCGCTTGGAAGCCTTCGGAATCGAGATCAGCTCGCCGGTCGCAAGGCCGAGCAGAACTTCATTGGTGTCGGATTCGAAGCCCACGCCTTCCTGGCCGACGAGGTTGCCCACAAGCATGTCGCAGTTCTTCGACGCGAGCTTCCGCCGCACCTCCTGCCGCAGGTTCTCGGTTTCGGCCGCGAAGCCGATGAGCAGCCGGTCGCCCTTCTTCTGACCCAATTCGGCCAGTATATCCGGCGTCGGATCGAGTTCGAGCGACATCCGCGCAGCCGTCTTCTTCATTTTCTGTTGCGGCACCGTGGAGACGTGGTAGTCGGCAACGGCGGCGGACTTCACGATGATGGTGGACTCGTCGAGCCCGGCCAAGACCGCATCCCGCATCTCGGTCGCGGTTCGAACGTGAACGATCTGCACGCCGAACGGCTCGGGGATGTGCACCGGTCCTGAAATGAGAATGACGCGCGCGCCCCGGTCGGCGGCGGCCTGCGCCAGGGCGTAGCCCATCTTGCCGGACGACCGGTTCGAAACGAACCGGACTGGATCGAGCGGTTCCTGCGTGGGCCCGGCGGTAACCAGAATGGTCTCGCCCTCCAGGTCCTTGCGCCGCGACAGAGAGAGCACGGCTTCGGCGATTTCTACTGGTTCCGACATCCGGCCGGGGCCGACCATCCCACAGGCGAGAAACCCGTCTCCCGGTCCGACGATGCGATGTCCACGTGAGCGGAGTACCTCAATGTTCGCCTGTGTGGCCGCGTGGTTCCACATGTTGGTGTTCATCGCCGGCGCCAGGACAACCGGACCGGTGAACGCCAGGTAGAAGGTTGTAAGGAAATCGTTGGCGATACCGTTGGCGAAGCGAGCCAGAAGATCGGCTGTCGCCGGCGCGACCACCAGGATATCGTTTTCCTGCGCGACCTGGATGTGCTCGACGGCGCTGGAAAGCGTTTCCTCGGCGCCGCCGCCTGCTGAGAACATGCCGGTGATGACCTTGCGCCCGCTCAGAGCCGCGAAGGTGAGCGGCCGGACGAACTCCTGGGCCGCCTCTGTCATGACGACCTGCACCTCGGCATCGCGCTCGGACAGGGCGCGCACGAGCTCTGCCGCTTTGTAGGCCGCGATGCCGCCCCCGACTCCGAGCACAACCTTCATTGGCTCAAACCTGTTCTTGTTCTTGCTCTTCCTGCGGCTGAAGAGCCAGATCTTCCCACTTCACGAGACCTCGACGCGTCTCCTCCATGGCGGTGACGGTCGGCTTCTTAGCGGTGGTTGGAAGGAACGGCCGGGCTCCGCCCTGGAGTTGCCGCGCGCGTTTCGCGGCGACGATGATCCAGCGATACGTACTCTGCTCCGGGTCGTCCGGGATGATGAAACTCGCGTTTCGTGACAGCCTGTCAGACATAATTGCTCGAAAACCTCTGCTTACTTCGCCTCGAAGGTGGCCAGGATTGGCCGGATCTTCTCTTCGATGCGTGTACGCCGGGCGCGCTCGGCCTTCACAATGGCCTCCAGCGTATCGGCCGACCGTTCCACTTCGTCATTGACGAGGACGTAGTCGTACGCGCGGCAGTTACGAATCTCCTCCGCCGCCTCGCGTAACCGTCTGGCGATGACTTCAGGCGGGTCCTCTGAGCGGTCGTGCAACCGTTGCTCCAGGATCTCGCGGGAAGGCGCAAGAATAAAGATACTGACGGCATCCGGGATCCGTCCTTTCAATTGTCGCGCACCCTGGACGTCGATGTCGAGTACCACATCGAAACCTTCCGACCGCGCCCGGTCCAGGATCTCGCGGTGGGTCCCGTAATAGTTCCCAAACACCTCTGCCCACTCTAGAAACTCGTCCCGGGCGATCCGCTCCTCGAACTCGGCACGCGAAATGAAGTGGTAGTCTTCGTCCTGGCGCTCGTTTCCGCGGGGCGCTCTGGTCGTGTAAGATACAGAAAATAATAGCCTTGGCACGTCCTTCAGAAGTCGGCTCACAAGCGTGGACTTGCCCGAGCCGGACGGCGCTGAAACGATGAACACGATGCTCATTCTAGATTGAGGGATTGCTCTCGGATTTTCTCAATGTCGGCCCTGGCGGCCAGGGCAAGTTGGGTGATCTCCAGACCCTGCTCTCCGATCCCGTTGGACTTGGACAGGATCGTATTCGACTCCCGGTTCATCTCCTGGAGGAGGAAATCGAGTTTCTTGCCGACCTCTCCCCCTTTCCGAAGCAGATCTTCCACCTGTACGGCATGGATCCGGAGCCGGGTTAGCTCCTCGCCGATGTCGCTGCGGTCGGCGAGGATGGCTGCTTCCTGAGCCAGGCGCTGGGGATCGATCGGCACGTTCTGAAGCAGTTCCGCCAGACGCTCCGCGAGCCGTGCCTGGAAGGCCGGCAAGGCACGGGAACGGATCTCCTCTATGCGCGACGCGCAATCTCGGATCGCCACCGCCCTGTCGAGCAATTCGGCCACGATCTCGCCCCCTTCGCGTTCTCGAAAGGCATTCAACGCCTGTAGAGCCTCTTCCGCAGCTTCCGTCAGAAGCTGCTCGACGGTCTGGTCCGGTTCTTCGTCGGGCGCTTCCCGAAAAATGCCGGGAAGCGAAAGCGCGGCGTTCAGATCAGGTTCGCCTCCGAGTCCGTGCTCCGCGGCGGCCCGGCGGTAAGCCGAGATGTACGCATCGAGCACCGAGCGATTCAGAATCGCGGGAGGCGCTTCTGAGGAGCGGAAAAACGTGACCTGAATCTGAATATGACCGCGAACGATGTGCCGCTTGACGACCGCACGGAGCGCCGGCTCGAACGGGTCAAGCTCGCCGGGCATGCGAAAGTGCAAGTCGAGCGCACGGTGGTTCACGCTCTTCACGCTGACCGATACCTCTCCCACATCACTCTGTTTTCGGACCCGGGCGAAGCCGGTCATGCTGTGAACGTTCATACGCTAGGCCAGGCGGTCTGCCTCCAGGAACTGAAGTTCATATAAACGCTGATAGATGCCGCCGGAGCCGACCAGTTCGTCGTGCGTGCCCACCTCGCAGATGCGGCCCTGGTCGAGGACGATGATCTTGTCCGCGCGGCGGATGGTCGACAGCCGGTGGGCGATCACGATCACCGTGCGCCCGGACATCAGGTTCCCCAACGCGCGCTGCACCAATAATTCGGACTCGGTATCGAGGTGGGAAGTCGCCTCGTCAAGGATGAGGATGGGAGCGTTTTCCAGCAGGGCGCGGGCGATGGCGATGCGCTGCCGCTGGCCCCCGCTAAGCTTGAAGCCGCGCTCTCCGATGACGGTGTCAAGGCCCTCCGGCATCTGCCCGATGAATTCCTCGCAAAGCGCGTTCCGCGCTGCCTCCTCGACCTCCCGAACGGATACGTCTTGGCGACCGTACCGGATGTTGTTCGCCACCGTGTCGTTGAAGAGGAAAGTGTCCTGGGGGACGATCCCGACCATCCGTCGGAGGGAAGCCACTTGGAGGTCCCGGACGTCGTGACCATCCACGCGAACCGCGCCCGCGGTCACGTCGTAAAACCGCGGAAGCAGGCTGACAAGCGTGCTCTTGCCGGCGCCGCTTGGGCCGACAACGGCGACGACGTCTCCGGCTTTCACCTCGAGGGTGATGTCACGCAGCAGAAATCCGTTGAGAGAGCTTGGATAGCGGAAGCTCACAGCGTCAAAGACGATCGATCTTTCGAAGCGAGCTAGCGGCAACGCACCGGCCTTGTCCTGGATTGCTTCCTCACGGTCCAGATACTCGAAGACACGCTGGGAAGCCCCGAGCGCCTGCTGGAAGATATTGTGAATCCCCGTGAGCCGCTTGACAGGCTCGTAAAGCATCAGCAGAGCGACGACGAACGTCGTGAACTCCCCGGTGGTCATCTGGCCTGCCTTGATCTGCGTCCGGGCGTACGTAAGCAGGCCGACGATGGTGAGAGCGCCGAAGAACTCGATCAGCGGAGAGCTGAGTGCCTGCTGCGCCACATAGCGAAGATTGCTGGAACGAAGCCGCCGCGCGACGACCCGGAAACGGCGCGACTCGTAAGCCTCCGCGCCGAACGAGCGCACCACCTGGTGGCCGCTCAGGGTCTCCTGGAGGATCTGGTTCAGATCGGCTGTGTCGTCCTGCGCGCGGCGTGTGGTGCGCCGGATGCGCTTTCCGATCCGGGCTGTGGGGACGAGCACGAAGGGCAGCAGCGTGAGGCTGACGAGAGCCAGCTTCCAGTCTTTTTCGAGCAGCACATAGAGAAGACCCACCACGACGAAAATCTGCCGCATCAAGTCGGCCAGGATGTGCGACGTGGCAACCTGGATCTTCTCGATGTCGTTCATGATCGACGACATCAACCGTCCGGTGGAATGGGACTCGAAGAACTCAGCGCTCTGGCGAAGAATCTTGTCGAACACAGTCTGGCGCAAGTCGGTGACTGCCGAATACCCGACGTAGTTCACCAGGTAGTTGCCGAAGTAGTCACAGAGGCCGCGAACGAGAAATACGGCCAGGATGCCCAGCGCGATCATGGTCCACACGTTGTGGATCCACGAGGGCAGAAGGTCGTTCAGATAGACCGCCTGACCGATGATCGGCAGCCGGAACAGTAGAACTGGAGCGTCCGCGGAGGCCGGATTCAGCACACGGTCAAAGACCGGGCCGATCAGCAGCGCGATCAAAGCGTGGGCCCCGCCGACGCAGGCCATCAAGACGACTGACACCACCAGCACGAGCACATAGGGGCGGACGAAGCCGAGCAGCCGCAGCCATTCCTTCATGCGGCAACCCTCAGACGCTCGAGCGCTTCGATCACTTCATCCACCGCGACCGCTTCGATCGGTCCGCGAGCCACGATGACCTGGGAAACCGTCCGCCACGGAGCCCAGATCAGGGGGTCTGAGGTGCCGAAAATGACGAGGACCGGTAACCCAAACGCGGCAGCCATGTGCGCAGGACCCGAGTCGTTTCCGACGAACAGCGTGGCGCCCCGAAGCAACGACTTGACATCCGCCAGCGGCGCTCCCTCGATGCAACGATATTCTGCGAACGGGTGCGTGTCGTCGCCCGGTCCGGCGATGAAAACTGGATCTAACCCGAGCGCCGACCGCAAGTGGGACGCGATGGCGAGAAAACCGGAAGCCGGCCAGGCTTTACCCGGACCAGTGGCGAAGGGATGGAGGACAGCGTAGGGGCCAGGCAAACCAAGGCCGGCGTCATGAGCGAAGAGCCGTGCCCGCGGGATCTCACAACGCGGTACGCCCAGCCAGAAGACTGCGGAGGCGAGGTGCTCGGCCGTATGTACCTTGCGGTCCACGGAAAGTATCGTCTGCGCCGTCGGTATGCGCAAGTTATAGAGCCGTGAAGCCCGAAAGTGAGCGAAACCTGCGCGAAAGCGTCCGCCCGATGCCACCGTTAGCACGGCACTCCTCATGCCGCCATGGAGGTTGATGCACAGGTCTGGTTTCCAGCCTCGGAGGGCGGAGGCGACCGGCGGCAAAATCGCGTTCACGTCGGGATTTCCCTCGAAAACAGGCGCGAAACGGTCCTCGACGACGACCGCTGTCCTGAGATCCGGCCGGAACTGTTTGAGAATTTCGAGGGCGGGCGTGGTCAAGACGCAATCGCCGAGTGAGCGCAGGCGAACGACCACCACCCGCGCGCCGCCCGGCAAGCGCTGAAGCGCGTCTGGCATCCGAGGAACGGGCTTACTCTTCGATCCTGGCCTCGTCGACCAGCATCACGGGGATATCGTCACGGATTGGGTATACCCGCTTGCACTCGACGCACTTCAGGCCATTCTCATCCTGCTTGAGTTCCACCGGCGCCTTGCAGAGCGGGCACACGAGAATCTCCAGCAAATCCTTGCTGATCGCCATAACCGGCCTCTCAGTTTACCAAGTTCACTTGGCGGACTTCATCTCCTCGCGCGCTTTGGCGACAACGGCGAGGTACTGCCTGGCCCGCTCTTCGAAGACTTCGTAGCGGCCTTCCTTGATCGTCTTGGCGTCCACGAGTTCGCCGCCTACCGCGACAGCGCAGGCGCCGGCCTTCAGAAAATCACCCGCGGTTTCCAGGTTGACCCCGCCCGTCGGAACCATCTCGATCTGCGGAAAGGGCGCCTTGAGGGCCTTGATGTACTTCGGACCGCCGACGTTGCCGCAGGGGAAAACTTTCACGATGTCGGCGCCGGCCTCCCAGGCAGTCAGCACCTCCGTCGGAGTCAGCGCGCCGGGCATGATGACCTTCGAGTAGCGCCGGGCCATCTCGATGGTGGCCGGTTTCAGGGCCGGCGTCACGAAAAACTCCGCCCCGGCCAGCATGCAGGCGCGGGCGGTTTCCGGATCAAGAACCGTGCCGGCGCCGAGAACAATCTTGTCGCCGAACTTGTCGGCTACTTTTTCCAGCGCGCGGAGGGCGCCCGGAACGGTCATCGTGATCTCGGCTGCGCGTATGCCGCCCTTGTAGATGGCTTCGATGGCCTTGATGGCGCTTTCCGCACTCGAGGTACGGACGACCGGAACGATGCCGATGTCAATAATAGAGGACAGGATGGTCTGCTTCGTCATTTCTCTTCGATCTTACCAGTCCACCACCGAGCCGTCGTCTTCGTCGTAGGTCTCCGGGTTGCGCCAGTCGTGGCCGATCTTGTCCGCCATCGCGTTCTCGTCCAGTTCGATTCCGAGACCCGGGCCATCCGGCAAGTCCAGGTAGCCTTCGCGGACCGTGAACGGTTTCTTGATGTAGCCCTCTCCGAGGCTGACCTGCTCCTGGCACAGGAAGTTCGGGATGGAGGCGGAGAGCTGCACCCCGGCCGCTAGCGAAATCGGACCCAGGGGATTGTGTGGGGCGATGGAGGCATAGTAGGCCTCAGCCATTCCGGCGATCAGGCGGCATTCGGTGATGCCCCCGGCGTGGCAGAGGTCGGGCTGGAGGATGGAGGCGGCGCGCTTTTCCAGTACCTCGCGGAAACCCCACTTCGTGAAGACGCGCTCGCCGGTGGCGATAGGCAGATGTGTTCCACGTGCGATCTCGGCCATGACATCGTGGTTCTGGGCTTGGCATGGCTCCTCGACGAACATCGGCTGGTAGGGTTCCAGGCCCTTGATCAGCAACTTAGCCAGCGCCGGGCTGATAGCGCCGTGGAAGTCGATGCCGATATCCGCCTCTGTTCCGACGAGCTGCCGGAGCTCGGCGAACTTTTCCACGGCATACTGAACCGCAGCGGGCGTCTCGACATACCGCGCAGGACGTTTCTTCGCCGGCCCGGTTTTGAAGGCGGTGAAGCCGCGCGCCATGGCTTCCTTGATACTCTCCGGTGAGCCGGCGTGGGCGTACACGCGAATACGGGTGCGGGTGGGCCCGCCGAGAAGTTCATAAACCGGCACGCCGAGCGCCTTGCCCTTGATGTCCCAGAGCGCCTGATCGATCCCGCTCAGCGCGCTGGTCAGAATCGGCCCGCCCCGGTAAAACGCGTGCCGGTAGATGGCCTGCCAGTGATGAACAACCTGCCTCGGGTCTTTGCCGACGAGGTACGGTTCGATCTCCTTCACGGCGGTAGCACAGGTCAGCGCCCGGCCTTCGGTGATCGGTTCGCCGAGTCCAACGATTCCGGCGTTGGTGTGAACCTTGAGAAACAGCCATCGCGGCTTGACGAGGAAGGTCTCGAGTTTCGTAATCCTGATCTTGTCCTTCGCGGCGATCGGAGCGTCTCGGCCGGCCGATTGCCGGACGGCGGCTTCAGCGCGATCGAAAGCCGACCAGCCGGCGGCTGCGAACAGACTAGAGATTACGGACCGGCGTGTTGAAGAGTCCTGGAAACGGGCGGCGGGCATATGGGGCCTCCTGGAAATGCCCCACTCTATCCCGGGGCGCGCCGCCGTCGCAAGTCGGAGGGCGGGGCCACAACGACCTGCTTGAGCGGAGACGTCTCGCCGCTTACGATCGACACGTTCCTCTCGGGCACACCGAAGGCCGCGGCGAGTACCGAACAGACTTGCGCGTTGGCTTTTCCTCGCTCCGGCGGAGCCTGGACTTTGAGCTTCAGCGTCCCGTCTCCCATGAAACCGGCGATCTCTGAGCGGGAGCTTTTCGGGACGACTTTCACCTTCAGGCGGACCTCCCGCCCAAGTTCCAGGGAACGGCGCAGCTCAGCGAGGTCCATGCGCGTACTCGTGCACCAGTTCAAGGAAACGATCGGCCCGGAAGGGTTTTTGCAATACTTCGTCGGCGAGCCCATCCTCGACCTGGGCGAGGTCCGATGTCATCCCGGAGAGCACAAAGATCGGCACGCCGGCGGAGCGCGCCCGCATCATCCTCATCAGTCGGATTCCGTCGGAAGGGGTGGGCAGCCGCAGATCCGTGACGACCAGCGCGGGAGGGCACTCACCGAACAGCCGCTCGGCCTCCCCGGTTGTCGAGGCGGTCCGCACCTCGAAACCGCCGGTCTCGAGCAATAGCCGGCGGATCTCGAGCTGATCGGGGTCGTCATCGACTAGGAGGATCAGCGCCAACTCCGCCTCTACTGAAAGTTGATTTCCGCGATTACGAGCTGCGGCATGGCCTGATTCCAGCTATCAGGAATCTCATCGAACGGGAGCCGGAAGGACTTCGTTTCTCCAGGGGCGAGACCGCCACTCCGGCTCCGGACGATTGGGACACGCTGCCGAAGCACCACCTGCCCATAGGGGTCATAGAAGATGCAGTTGATTTCGACGGACTGGAGCCTGCGGTCGCCGCCATTGGTGATTTTCCCGAGAATCTCGACGAGGGTCTGGCCTGCGAAAGCCTCGGCCGCCTTCATCTCGACTTCCCCGAGCTTCAGGTTACGGACATAGGCCTTGGCTTCTGCCGTCAATACCGGGATATCTTTTGGCATGGACTTGGACTGCCGATCCAAGTACCAGAAGCCGGCGGCCCCGATCACGGCCACTGCGGGAATAATGACGGCCGCAACCGGCAACCCGGCGCGCCCTTTCTTTGGAGTTTTCTCAGGATGATCGATTGCCACTGGCGGTTCTCTCCGCGACAGAATCAATATGTCTCACCACTATTTGACACCGGATCGCGGCGGTTTGAAAGTGCGCCGGAGTAGGATACTGGAGAGTTGCAAGGAGTCCAGGGCGAAATGAAGAGTTATCGCAAGGAGTTGTGGTTCGACGTGCCGGGCCGGAGGGCCTTCCTCAACCTCACTTCGCAGGTGGAGAAGTGTCTGGCGGAGAGCGGCGTTCAGGAAGGTCTGGTGCTGGTGAACGCAATGCACATCACGGCGTCGGTCTTCATCAACGACGACGAATCGGGTTTGCACCACGACTACGACAAGTGGCTGGAGAAACTCGCTCCGCACGAGCCGGTTTCGCAGTACAGGCACAACGACACCGGCGAGGACAACGCGGACGCCCACATGAAGCGGCAGATCATGGGACGCGAGGTCGTGGTGGCAGTCACGAAAGGCAGGCTCGATTTCGGTCCCTGGGAGCAGATCTTCTATGGCGAATTCGACGGCCGGCGCCGCAAGCGCGTCCTGGTGAAGATCATTGGCGAGTGAGAATTGCTTCCGCCAAGTTCACAGTTGCTGCGGCCCCGGCCTTACGCTCGCTTTGTGTGCTTCCATCACTGCCTGAAGTTCGTTGACGATTTCAGGTTTTGTGCCGGCAAGATTCCGCTGCTCGGAGGGATCTTCGTTGAGATCAAAAAGGAGCGGCGGCCCGGATTCATCCCGCAACAAAGGCGCCTTTCGGAACGAACCTATGGATGTGTGGAGCTTCCACCGGCCCTTGCGAACCGCTTTCAGCCCCTGATCGTCATCGAGATTCGAATAATAGAAGAACAATGGCTCGCGGCCGGTCGAGTTTCCAAGTAGCACCGGCGCCAGATCGTCGCCATCGTCTGTCCGGTCAGCCGGCAGGGTCGCTCCGGCAAGCTTTGCGCAGGTTGGAAGCAGGTCCATTGTCGCGCCGAACGCGGGCGTCGTCACGGCGGCGGGAATTCTTCCAGGCCACCGTGCGATGAAGGGGACGCGCATGCCTCCCTCGAAA